>CAYVBH010000166.1:0-8769 GCA_964449015.1 uncultured Bacteroidales bacterium | reverse complement strand
ATACTTATGTTAACGCTAAGATTTACGTGTATGAATTTGAAAATGGATCACCGGTCGACGCGCCCATAGCAATGCGTGTTGTGGGAGATAACCTGGATACGCTGCAAATGCTGGCCAATAAAATAGAAAGCATCATCAAATCAACTGAAGGAACCGTGTACGTAAAGAACCCAATCAGCCAGTCGCTCACCGATATTAAAATTGATGTCAATAGTGGCAAGGCAGGAATACTGGGTGTTCCTGCTGTTGAAATCGACCGAACGATACGACTTGCTCTCGCCGGTATCAGCGCCGGAAAATTCAGAGAGCCCGATGGCAATGAATATACGATTAACGTAAGGCTTCCGAAAGAAAGGGCCAATTCACTTGAAAAACTCGACCAGATCTATGTGTCGTCGCTCAGTGGCGCCCAGATACCTTTGTCACAGCTTTCTTCGGTTCAGTTTGAGACTTCGCCGACACTGATTGAACATTACAACAAGGAACGTTGTGTGACGCTGTCTTCCTTTGTTGAAACAGGATTCAATACCGACAAGGTTACCAAGGAAATTCTGGGGAAAATAGGTAAAATCAGTATGCCTCCCGGGTGCAAGGTAGTGCCTACCGGTGAAATTGAGAGCCGTCAGGAAAGTTTCGCCGGTATCGGTTCGGCTATACTGGTAGCCATATTTGGCATATTTGCCATTCTTATCCTGGAGTTCAAAACATTCAAAGGAACACTCATTGTGTTGTCGGTGATTCCACTGGGTGTGGTGGGCGGAATCCTCATGCTTTTTGCTACCGGTTACACACTGTCTTTTGCCGCCGCAGTAGGTTTTGTAGCACTTATTGGGATAGAAATTAAAAATTCGATTTTGCTGGTAGATTTCACCAATCAGTTACGGCAGGGCGGTACACCGCTCAACGAGGCAATTATCAAAGCAGGGGAGATCCGGTTTCTGCCGGTTCTGCTGACCACCCTGACGGCTATCGGGGGGTTGTTGCCGATCGCATTGAGCAAATCAGGTATCTATTCACCGTTGGCATGGGTGATCATTGGCGGTCTCATTACGTCCACCTTGTTTGCAAGGTTGGTTACCCCCGTGATGTACAAACTGATACCACCGAAGATGGATTGAACGGATATGCTCAACACAATTGAGGAATTGGTAGTTTAAATAGAATTACTAATTTAGAATCAACATTATTAATAGTATGCTGTCATGAAAAGAACGGTTCGGTTGTTATTATGTTTCCTTGTCCTCGGGCAATTGGAATCTTCCCTGAATCTGTTGATGGCCCAGGAGAGCAAAAAAATGCATGTATGGGAAATGCAGGAAGTAGTGCTTCATGCTGAAAAGCAATATGCCAATTATTATACCGAGGTGACCTGCTGGGTTGACCTGAAAGGCCCCGGCTTTTCAGAACGGGTCTATGCTTTCTGGGATGGCGGGAATACCTACAAAGTTCGAATTGTTGCTACAGGAGCGGGTTCATGGGAATGGAAAAGCGGTTCGAACCAGCCAAATGATAACGGACTCAGCAATCAGGCCGGTTCATTTGAAGCGTTAAGCTGGACCGATCAGGAATTGGCTGCAAATCCGAACCGGAGGGGTTTTATCAGGCCCACACCCAACGGGCATGCGCTGCAATATGCCGATGGCACCCCGTTTTTCATGGTTGGTGATACCTGGCTGGCGGGCACTACCTGGCGCCTGCCGTTCCGGGGCATTACACCGGCCGCTGATTATATACCTGCCCCCGGAATTGGATTTGAAGATGCGGTTACATTTCGCAAAATGCAGGGATTCAACTCGGTAAGCATGATTGCCAGCTATCCCAATTGGGAATCAGACAGCAATGCAAATACCTATGCAGATGAGAATGGTATTTATGTGAGAAATGCCTGGGAAAAATTCGGTTACCTGGTTGAAGGCGGCAGGATGACCTCGAAAAACATGCGGGATGAATACGGAAACCTGCCGTTTCATATGTCCAAGGACCATCCGGGTGTTGCGGATTTCAACCAGATCATTCCGGAATATTTCCAGAGTCTGGATAGAAAAATGCAATACCTTTCAGATCAGGGTTTTGTTCCCCTGATTGAAACCGTGCGCAGGGATATGTGTCCTACCTGGAAAGCGTATTTCGATTTCAATGAAAGCTACGCCCGGTATGTTCAGTACCTGATCTCGCGTTATGGTGCTTACAACATTTTCTTCAGCGGTATACACCTCGACTGGATACCCAAGGAATACAGCCTTACAGCGGACGAATTTAATCAAGCGCTGACCTACCACCTGAAGAAATACGGTCCAATGCCTTTTGGACAGCCGCATACAACGCTAATCAACAATTCCACCTATACGCAATTTGGTCACGATATGCAATGCCCGTGGCTTACCATGCACAGTGTTGGCAACAAGCCCCGTGATCACCGTGTTTCGGGGGCACTTGACACATTGTTCAACCTGGTACCGCCTTACCCGGCCATCAATTTTGAGCCCTATTATACAGGCTGGGATCATGAGATCAACATGCCCAATGGTGAGCGGCCAACGGCTGACTCGGAACGCGACAATTATTTCTCAAGGGCCCAGATGTATGGTTCGGTACTTTCAGGAGGACTGTCGGGTCATGTTCACGGTACGGCTGCCTATGACATAACCACTACCGGTGAGCCGGAGGGCATGCGCCCGCACATCTGGGATGCCCTCAAGTATCAGTCGGGTTATTATATGAAGCACCTCAGCAAGTTTATCTTATCAGAAGGAAGCAAATACCAAGCCCTGGTACCCTGCCATCAGGATATACTTCCGCGCAAAGCACTTGGTGCGCCTGAAAAGGGACTCGACGGGTGGAGTTATATGATGCGGACTCCTGAAAAGGATTTTGCCCTGATGTATTTTGAAAGCCAGGCTGTTTTACCTGAGCTGACCGGGTATATCCCGAATACTTCCTACGTGTTGAAATGGTTTGATACCGTAACGGGTGAATGGGGGAATGAAATCTCACTCAAATCAGACAAGAAGGGTAGCCTGCAATTGCCGGGTTTTCCTGACGGCAAGAATCCGGCAACGATTGATCGGGCGGCAAAAATCACAAAAGCCGGGTGAAATTAATAAATGGCAAGTTTTTCGCAGATAGAATTTTTGATTTCCTGCATGTCAAAAGGCTTCTGGAAGAATTTTTCAATTAGTCCGTTTCGCATGGAATCACTGATTTCAGGGGTAATCTCAAAACTTGTCAGGATGTAAAAAAACACATTGGGGTATTGCTGCTTTGCTTTCTCAATGAATTGAATCCCATTCATACCGGGCATTTTCATGTCGCTGATGGTAATTTTGATATCCTGTTTTTTCTCCAGGATTTCCAATCCCTGAAAACCTGATTCGGCTATTACCACATCAAAACTCTTCTTGAACATCAATTCAAAAAGCATCAGGTTGGTGGGCTCATCATCAACGTAAAGTATGGTTACAGGTAGTTTCATGAATGCTGGTCGACAGGTAAATTTACAATAAATTCTGTTCCGTGGTTCACCCTTGATTTGCAATTAATACTGCCATTGTGTTCTTTGATGATTCTTTGTACGATTGATAATCCCAAACCGGTTCCTTTTCCCGGGTCTTTTGTGGTAAAGAAGGGATCAAAAATATGCGGCAGATCTTCTTCCCTCATTCCTTTGCCATTATCTGATACGCTTACAGAAAGGGTTCCCTTTTCTGTTTTTGTTTTGATGGTTATTGTTCCTTCGTTGTCAATTGCCTGGATGGCATTGGTTAATATGTTCAGAAAAACCTGATGCAGCGTGCTTTCGTTGGCACTTATCTCAGGTAGATCATCATGGAATTCCCTTTTGATTTCGATTCTGTTTTTATATTGATTGTACAGTATGGTAAGGCAGTTCTCGAGGATTTGATGAATATGACATTTGTGAAAAGCAAATTTCTCTTTACGGCTGTAACTGCTCAGACTTTTCACAATATTGGTAGTCCGTGTCACCCCGGTATTGATGGCATCAAAAAGTGGTTTCAGGTTCTCAAGATGTTCAGGGATGTTCTCATTTATGTAGTTTTCGATGGCCACTGATCCGTTGTATATGTAATTGATGGGATTGTTGATCTCATGTGCCACACCAGCTGTCAGGATACCGAGCGAGGCCATTTTTTCTGTCTGTATCAGTTGTTCCTGTGTATCCCTGAGTTGCTTAAAGGCCAATTCGAGCTGTTCCCGTTGCCGGTACAATTCATCATTTGTTGATTGCAACTCCTCATTGGTTGACTTTAGTTCTTCCATGGTGGATGCCAGTGTTGCGGTTCGCTCCTTTACCAGATCTTCAAGTTTCAGGGTGTATTCTCTGATCTGGTTTTCAAGCATCTTCTTTTCAGTAATATTGATGTTATAACGAAGTACGGCTTTTTGGTTTCCTATATCTACAAGTGTTGCAAACACATAGAGATAATGTGTGATATCAGCATTAACATGTACCTCAGTTTCAAAATTTTCTACCTGACCCTTTTCCCGCATCAACTGCATAATTAATTCTTCTTTCTCCATATTGCCTTTTAGGCCCATCTCCCATGGACTTTTGCCTATAGCGGTTTCGGGAGATAGTCCTGTTTCACTGAAGAATTTCTGATTTGCCAGAATCAGTTTCCTGTCCAGGGTGGTTAGTGTTATGGCAATCGGACTTGATTCCACCAAATCACGAAAAAGTTTATCCCTTCTCTCTATATCCTCATAAGCAGCCATCAGATCTGAGACATCATAGACAATACCCCTGAAGCCTACCGGAACATTTCCTTCTCTGATAACACTCGAATAAATCTGAATGGGGAAGGGGGTTCCGTCTTTTCTTTTACCCACGTACTGACTGCCGTGGGTATTTTCACCTTTAAGAATCTTTACTATATTGAGTCGTATCCTTTCATGATCCGCTTCAGCAATTGTTTCGAACACATTAAGCCCATTGGTAATTTCATCGGGAGTGTATCCGAATACATCGGTTCCGGCTTTGTTGATATAGGTCAGTTTACCATTTAAGTCTGATTCATAAATGGTTTGGGGAAGCAGCTCAGCCATCTCCCTGAATTTCCTTTCGCTTTTGGCCAACGCTTGTTCGGCCTTTATGCTGTCGGATATGTCAATGATGATTCCCCGTATACCTGTTACCTGATCATTTTCCACAATTGCACTGGAATAGATCTTTACGGGTAACAGGTCACCGTTTTTCCGGCGGGCATTATACTGGTTACCCAAACGATTTCCCTGGATAACTCCCTTCATATTCTCTAGTGCCTTCTCATTTTCCATGAGAATGTTGAGTGCATTTATTCCCTGGCGGAAATCTTCATCAGAATATCCAAGCATTTGCAATCCCGATCTGTTAATATAAGTCAGGTTACCATTTAGGTCAATTTCACAAACTGCCTGTGGCAACAGGTTGGTCATATCCTTGAATTTTTTCTCACTTTTAAGCAAGGCTGATTCAGCATCGATCCTTTTCCTGATATCGGATTCGGCTTTATCCAGGGCCTTTTTATTGATGTTGTAAATAGTATATCCCACTATTCCTATTAAGGCCATGGAAACTGATACGTCAACCAGGTAATCCCACATTTCGGCCTTGGTTATTCCGGATGTGGATTTGTAGTAGAGCATGAAAACAACAAGTACCAAAATATTAATTACTGTATAAACCAGTATCATGAATTTTCTTCTTGCGAAAAGCAAAGGAAGCATGGAAAGGACAGCCAGTATATATGTAACGTTGTCCAGTATGATTAACTGAGATTGTTTTTCAAAGAACATCATCAGCCAGTTGGTTACCATAATCAACAACAGGATCAGGTTTGCAGTAAAATTGTAATATCCCCTGTGTAGAAGCCACAAACTCAATAGAATTATAAAAATATGGGAGGTTAGTGGAATCACTACAACTTTGAGCGATTGGTCAAAAACCGGGCTGATAAAGCCGGAAAGAAGTCTGAAGCCTATCAGAAGCAATGCAGTGCTACCAAGTATTATGCACAAATAGTAAATGAATTTTGCCCGTTGCTGTAAAACGTAGTCGGATTCAGCATATTTATTCAACAATGATGGCAAATGGTTGGCACCAGGGTTCTTTTTCATCCGGATTCAGTTATCAGATTAAGCAGCATTATCCTACATAAAAGTTACTTTCTTTTTTTCAAATTCTGCAGTTTCTGACGCAGATTTTCTACTTCCGGTATTTAATAAAATGTTTTCATAAAACAGATTCGATTGTAATCTGGGCCGGGTATAGTTTTTCCGGGAATTATCGTTAACTTGGTTCACAATTGTTATCCATGATCATATGAAACCTGCTTTGTTATTCAGGATTATGTTGCTGTCGGGTACAATCCTTCTGTTACAGATTAACATAAGTTCAATGTATTCACAGCCAACAGATACGCTAAAGGGACGTAATCTTTATAAACCAATACAGCCAGAGGTTGCCGATACAATAAAGAAACCAGGTCAGGTTATTGAAGTAGTAATTCCCGATAGCGCCTGGCTTGAGAAAAGGGCACAATTTATCAGGGATTCTGTGCTTGCCCGTGAGCAATATGTTAGGGATTCCATTCAAAGAAAACATCGGATGAGGGATTCGGTCACTTTTCTGCGAAATGAACTTCAGGTGTTGCTTGAAGCTTATTTCAGGGCGATCAAGGATGATATTATTTTAAAGGCTCTGAAAATTGAACTCGTTGGAGATACCGCGCTGGGCGACTTTGTTTATACAACACTGCCTTTTGGTGTCAGGGATCCTTATGTCCCCTGGAGGATGAGGAATCTTCTTACCGGTAAACAGGTTCAGTTCACGGTAAATGAAAAAACAGGTAAGATTTCAGCTGTGCGAACGCCCCAGATCAGGGCTTCCTTTGAATACGGAGGAGCGGGAAACCTTATCGTAATTCAGCAACCGCCTGTAGTGCAAAACAACAACTATGGCAGTTTTTACAAGACGCCTGTGGATTCAGTTTTTCTAGACCGGAATAAAAGGATTGCCAAGATCAAAAGATATGTTCAGTTTTATTCACTGGTGAACAAAAACCAGCGCGGAGATCCCCTGTTCCTGAACCGAACCCAGGTGAGACAATTCGAATACGGTCAGGGCGGAGTAATTGTCAAATACCAGGAAGTCCGATTCTGTGAGCGTTACCGGGCCTATGAAGCCAATAAGGTATGCAGTATCCTTAACTTTGCTTTTTCAAAAGAAGGCAACACATACCGGTTAACGCGCCGGAATGATCCGATCAACAATTATTCCGACGGAACCTATACGTTTGAATTTGACAATAATGAAAACCTCAGCGCCATATCATTTAAGAATACAGCCAATACCGAAAGCTGGGCACGAACCATCGAAATGAACCCGGAGGGCAATGTGAGCTGCTACTTTGATAAAGCGAACAACCTCATTACCCAGTCGATTTGCTTTGTATACCACGATAAGGACCCCCGGGCAAAATACACGGTAGAAACCATCACCACTACTTTTGAAAAGGACGGCATCAGCTACCTGCAAAGGAACAACACTACCGGGCAAAGTCGCACCCGCGACCGGATGACGCTGGAATGGAGTCCGTGGAGGTGATAAACAGGCGTTACTATTAGAGGCAGTGTGAGATGTCAATTTATTAGGCGTAGTTGCAAACTACGCCTAGCGTATCGCGCTGAATACAAGATAGGAATGCTGAGCGTAGTCTCCTGACTACGCTCATTTTATGACTTTTTACCTAGCCTCTTATCATCCTATAAACTCATTTCCCACCTTACGGGCGCGTTCGGGCTTGTCGAGGTTGATACCAGTAGCAAGACCAATCTCTACCAGCAGATTCCAGCCTGCACAAAGGAAAACATAAGGATTCATTTCACCGGCGGAAGGCACTTTGATTGTTCTGAACGGGGTATCGTGATCGGCAATGGCAACAACAGTGAGTCCAACACCTTTCACAAGCACTTCCTGAAATTTTTCAATTTCATCTTCAATGGGATCCACAACGAATACAATGTCATTTTTATCCATGACTTCTTCAATGCCATGAACGGCATAAGTACCTTCAAGGAAGTCAGATTTTCTGCGGGTGATTTCGTTTGTTTTCAGTGTAAGCTCTTCAGCAACCCCGTCATTGTATCCGGCAAAATAAATGGTATTGGCTTTTTTAACCAGGTTTACAATATCAGCAGGAATGCTCAGAGTGAGTGCCTGTTCGATGAGCGCGGGTAGCTTTTTAAGTTCCTCACTTTTGTCGAGGCCTTTGATGTGCCAAAGGATGGATTCATAAAAGAGCGCCTGTTCCACAACGCTTTTGGTCGCTGCAACAGCCTGTTCCCAACCGCAATTCAGCACAAAGGTTTCGGTACATTCTTTTTCCAGAAGGGTATCTTTATTGGCAGTCAGTGCAAAGCGATTGTTGTTTCCTATTGCTGCCAGTTTTTTGGCCAGCAAAACCACTTCTTTGGTACGGCCTGAGTTGGAGGCACAGAATACGGCAAATTTAGAAAGATCGTACTGGGCCGACTGGCGTGAGCCGTCGGTAAACAACGCCATATCAATACCCCATCTGAGTGATTTGCGGATGGCATTTTTGGCAGGCAGGATGCGGCTTGATCCTTCACCTGTGAAGAGTACTTTGCCAGCAGATTTAATTTTTTGTGCAATAGCTTTGGTCTGACCGGGATTGAAATTTTTAACCACGTCAACGGTCTGCATCATTTCCTGCACCAGTGCATACTTGGAGTAACCGGGATTTGTCAAAT
>CAYVBH010000165.1:0-8784 GCA_964449015.1 uncultured Bacteroidales bacterium | reverse complement strand
GTAGAATCGCAGCTGCCTTTATATTCTTAATTTTTAACTCTTAATTCGCATTAATCATTGAAGTTAGTAGAAATAATCATACTGTCAGAGTTGATTGCAGGGAAATATTTAACCGCAGGCATAGAATTGCATCTAATGGTCCAATTAATGGACCTTGTTCCGGAGCACTCCGCATACTTCATTGGATCTGCAGGTTCAGTATTGACAAAATATGGCGGAGGTTTATAACTCCTGTGTCTGCCGGAATGCCTCATTGAGGTTATCTGGTTAGTATTCATCTCCTGGTATCAATAAAGCCGGCCATATCATTTCCCGGAAATCGGGAGTTTTGGGTTCAAAAAGCTCTTTTTAAGGTATTAATGGAATTTGAAGCCATAAGATATGTCAAGACCAATAGGTAAGATCTTCATTTTTTCCCCTGGCTCCCGCTTCTCCAAAAAATATCCAAGCCAGATTCTGCTCTGAACATTCTGGTATTTATTATCCCATTGGAACTGCAGCCCGGGAACAAGAGAAAGAATGGAAATACCATTGGGATCATCAGGTAATTTGTACCTCCGCGGCGAAATCAGATAAGAATACTGAAGTCCAATCTCAGGGCGCCATTTATTATTGAAAAAGTGGGCGCTGTAACCCGCATTCAGTGCAAACGGGACAACCAGTTGCCCTTCCTCCTCAATAGCAGCAAGAATACTGGAATTCAATGCATTGTGGTCATTGATCCAATATGTATAGTAGGGCCCGAACATTAAGGCACCGCTTAGGACTACTCTTGCGCCAATCTCGGAATGCTGCGCTGATGCTTTTTGCTGAGGCAACATTATTGACGTTAGAGTAATAAGCAACACAAGAAGCAATCTGTAGGAATTCATATGCTTTTGTTTTGAGGTTTTAATTTCTTGTCAGCATCACTTTTTTATGATCTGTCGCAAAAGGTTACTTTTCAACTTAATATCTGTCGATTCTGCCTGCTTCAGATTTACCTTGCATTTTCATCCGATCGCACAAAGCATTTTCATCCGATCGCACAAAAAAAGGGTTGGAAAACTGGCTAAGATTGGTCTGAAAATGGTTGGATTACCGGTCTGATCACTCCTTCCTTGTCCGGATCATTATCGTAACAATTCCATTATCATTCCTCTTTGCCTTCACCTTCATGATACCTGTGAAATCTATCTGAGACAACTTATCAAGCATTTTCTTATCCTCAAAACGAACCCCGTCAACCTCAAGGATATATCTCTTTGTAAATTCGGGGTGCGGCAATGCCTCGATCGATTTCAGCCTGGGATAATCCGATGTGACTTTCTCAACAAACCTGTCAATAGTCCGGTTCTTCGTGGTAACAAAAATAACCGTTTCATAGCCATACACATCTTTCTGAGAACCCTTTTGAATACTCATCGACTGTATGTCATCAGGGTGCAGCAGGTGAATTGGATTAAGTGACCTGTCATCAAACATACCTCCGTCCCACACCATCTTACCATCGATGAACCATGCGGGATCGGGATTCAATACCAGCAGTCTTTCATATTCACCCTTAACAGGTTCATAGTAAATTTTGATATCATGGGAGGTTGTCGGCTCAAAATCAGTCATGATCCATTTTATCTGGTTCTGCTCTGCTGCGTAACCTGCCGGAGTAGCCTGCAGCACCATGCCCCAATCCATATCCTTAAGATTCACAATTATCTCGGCGTGCTCAATATTCCCTTTCCATCCGGCGCCTGTACTCAGCAGGTAGTTGAAATAACGACACATGTCTCTTTTTACAACACCATATGGCAGGGAGTACCTGACGGTCACTGTCTTTATCTCGTTCTCTTCAAAGTGCGAATCCCATAAAAGCCAGGGTTTTTCATCCCCGCTCCCTGAAGGAGAGAAAAGTAACTCCTCGGAAAGATAGTCCTGTTGATTACCGGGCATTGAATTGGTCACTCCTCCATCAGGCCGGTAAGCCTCTATCATCATCACTTTCCTGTCATTCTCAAAAACAGAAAAGTTGTCGGGAACCTTGCCTGCAACAGGCCTCGAATGGTAAAAGTTCATCTCGGGGAACCCAATATTGAGCATCCTTGATTTACCATCATTTTTAAGGACAAACATACATTCAACAACCGAGCTGTCTCTGTAAAGGTCCACCACGACACGCTCCCGCACCATTCTTATTTCAACGCTGCCTTCTGATACAATGCCCTTGGCCTGAACCGGATTGGGGGCAATGTCCCCTGCTGCACGCAGCAGGGGAGCTGCTGCGAGCATGATTGTCAGTATTCTTCTTGTCATTGCAGACTTGTTATTAAGTCGGTATCTGGATTTTCTTCTGTTGTACCTTATCTGTCCGGTCTTAATCAGGAGTTAGCGTGCCAGGTACGCTTGCTAACGGTCCTTATCCTCCCTTTCCGGACTGCGACTATTTATTGATCTGGATTGTTTTCTCAACTACCTTTCTCTCGCCTGCTTCTATCGTCTCTATCCTGATCTTTATTGGTTTTATATCGTAATGCAGTACAGTATTCTGGAATGTATAAGAGTCCCGGATATTGAATGTGTAATCTTTAAGAGTTGAATATGCAATTTTATCTGAAAAAACAATATTGTCGATATGTAACTGGTTGTTAATGAATGTGAATACCGGATCTGTTAAATATGCTTTGAAAAAGTGTCTGCCAAATAACTCAGCATCAGCTAATGCGACCTTGAAATAAATACTGGGTAGATATGTAAAGCTGACTTGAAAAATTTCATTTTCTGAGTCGTAAGTTATCTTTGGCTCGGGCTCGGCATTAAAAACAGCTAATCCAAACTCCTGGATAGTTTCATAAGAAATTTTCTCTATCATATTTAGACGGTTTGAATCAGAGGTTCTTTTAAGATATTGCTCCATATTTTCAAACTCCGATTTCATCAGAAACTCATTGTATTTCTTGTTGATCTCTCCGGAAAACATATTGGCCGGTGAAATTACATATCGTTTGATCCGCCATCCATCTATTATTACAAATAACAAGTTGTCACCGCTGTAATGAAAAAAGAAAGGGTTATCCTGGTCGACAGATCTAATTAATACATTTCCTTCTCTGGTATCAGCTTCCAGCAAACCGCTGTTGAGCCTTTTGAAACTCCAGATCGGCACATTGCCCGAAAGGCTCTTTACTTTAATAGTGACCGGACTTCCATATACTACCGAGCCTTTGGAATCGGTTATGTAATCTCTGAAGTAGTTAAGGTTATTTACACTATCAATTAAACTACCTGATACACTATAAAAATTGCCTGTTAATTTGACGGGAACAGAAAACCGGCACGTGCTTAATGTCCGTCCAACCTTATCTTCGGGAGAAAGGTCATATTTGTTAAGCAGGGTTCCGGTGACATTATATATGGAGCACTGCCTCTTCAGCAGTGATTTTTTCTGGTATTTTGATTCCAGCTTCTGCCTCTTTGAGTACTTTTTGTGTAATTTATTGACAATATATGAATTGGCAGCTGCAGTATGGTACACGAATATGCTGTCATGTCTCATATTAATTCCCTCAATATTGCTAACAAGAATATCATTCAGAACTGATGTCCCAAAATAGTTATATGCTGTATCAAAGGATATTTTTACCATATGGAAGGATAATTCCATTAAGCCATGGTCATTCTCTTGCCTGATTATCAGAAAATTATCTTGTTCGTAATTAATCAGGTAGGACTCAGGCCCATAGCCACACCTTAGACTATAAGGTAGTTCTGTTTCCGGTAGTTCCAGACAAACATCAGAGATTTGTGCAGATAAAGTAACTGAAGCAAAACAGAATAAGATAATTGATAATCGCATAATTGGAACTTTTTTAAAATTGAATACTCAATCCTGAAAGATAGGGTATAGTTTTGATGAACATATTTAAAACATCGTATATTGAAGTTTTAAATATATCAAATTTTCAATTAGCTGCATGGTGCTATAGCTTCCTTATTATCCATATATCCTGTGGTAACCATCCACTCTTACCCGGCAATGTCTCTATATGCTCCAGGATTTCAACATTTTTCAACAGGTTCATCATAAATCCTTCGGGATGAAATACCGTAAAGGTCCGATGACCCTCCTTTACATGACCCCTTACAATCAAGAGGTTATCATTATATTTTTTTAATTCAGATTCAGTCAGTTTAATCTTGAAATTGTTCCCTTGTGTTGTTAAAAGCATTATCCCACCCTTCTTTAAGATGCGATGCAACTCATTAAACCAGTAATAGTTCAATTCTTCTGATAAGTGCGTAAGAATTGAGATCCCATAAATCACATCCATGAAATCATTATCATATGGTAACTGAGCATCCAGGTCATTCTTGTTGAATTTAATGCCTGGAAGATTTCCTGTACACCATTCAATTGATTTCCTGTTGTAATCGGTTCCAAAAAACTCACATCCATTTCCTGTTATTTCTGGCAGGTGGCGAATTATCCGGCCCGGACCACATCCCCAGTCAAGTATCCTTTTGTTTTTTAGATCAATATGCTTTTTGAGATGATCTGTCAACCATCTGGCCGTCTCAATACTCTCAGTATAATATTTTTGATAGTTCAGTTGGAATGACTCATATATCAGATAATCCGGGGGCAATTTAACTTCAGGATTATGCTTTTTAAAATCACGGTTAATCTTACGATTATTGAACATTTCGATGTAATACCTTCCACAATCTGCGAAATAGAATAATCTTAGTCTCCTTAGTAGATTTGAAATCTGCCCTTTTTTCATTTTTCAGTTATAAATCTGAATCCGGGTAAAGTTAACTGAATGCCGCTAATTGAGGGAAGCTTTCATATCCGATCGTGTTATGTACAGATTTTCTTTTTGTCATTTTAAGGTAATCTTGCGTTAAAATATAACAGAGCTCCGTTTTCAATAGGTCTTGGGTAGAAAATAAAGTTGAATTTTTCGAAATGGATTTTAAGTTCATTTTCTGAATATAAGTTACCATGTATTACTACTTTAGGATCCTTTTTCTCAGGGACAGGAACACTACAATAAAAAACAGATGGAGCTTTCATTACTCTCTTCATTTCTTTGATAAAACTATCAAGGTCCCCGAGAAAGTTTAACGAGAGATCGCAAATGACTATATCAAAAATTTGATTGCTGAATGGCAGATCATTAGCAGGTGAAACAAAAAACTCTGCATCTGTAAATTGATGAGCTTTAAACTTTCGGACTGCCTGCTTAAGTAATCCGACGCTGATATCAATGCCGGTGTATGAATTGTTGTTGTTTAGTAGTTCTGATGAGAACCCACTACCTGTGGCTATTTCAAGTATATTCTTGTTTTGAATAGCCTTGTATTCCTCTTTAAGAAGTTCAGTGTGTTTTGAGATATTTCCTTTAAACTTTTTGGGGAAGATGGACTTTTGCATGATTGAATCATAAGCAAATGCAAACAGATCGCCGAGCCATGGTTTGAATTTTACAATTCTCCCTTTGTTGTCTAAGACGAAATCAATCCCGTCTTTCCGGATAATTTTTATTGTTACTTTTGTTTTCATATATAGATGAATATGAGGTCTTCAGGTTCCAACTTGCCCATATGGTCCATGTCAGAGGCAGGCATTATTTGATTCTTTTTCCTTTATAAAACACATAACCATAATATGCTTTGTATTTGTAATATAGCTCTGCCTCATATCGCTGATAGGCTATAAATTCCTCTGCGGATTTGTTGCCGTTATACTTCTCCAGCTTTTTGCGCCAACACCATTGTTTGACCGCCTGCACCGCAGCCAATATTGGCAATTCTGGATTTTTCGGTTAGACCGTCTGCAAAACTTAATGCTTTGAGCGTCACTTCCCGACTCCCCGGCCCTTGTCGTTCTGTGTTTGAAAAATGATCATGAATAATATTCAGGTCAAATTCGTAGATCTTTTGTTTTTTGCCGCCCATAAACTGTCTGTATATATTATACTATTTATCAATCCGCCCTGCACCCGTCTGCCCCTGGCTGTCGGCTATACCGAAACTGGTGAGACCGGGTGATCTCACGAAACGAAGTGAGTAACGTTTTGTAGGAGTTATCTATTAAATTTACCGTCCGTGTTAGGTGTTCGTGCGTTCAATTATTAATCTGTAACAAAACTGATCGACTGAAAAGAAATTTTGGCTTTTCAATTATTTTAAATCCAACGTCTTCAAGGCTTAATATCATATCTTGAAAACCATGTTTTGTTACATGATAATTGGGCTCGACGATTAAGACTTTTCCAAGCGGATTAAGTATTTTCTTAAATTCTAAGAAAGTATTTTCTTGATTAGGAAGTTCATGAATTATGTAAAAAGCAAGTATAAAATCTACCGTATCATTTAGGTTAATTGCTGATTCCATACATTTATGGACTTGGATCCTATCTCCCATTTTCATAAAAGTGATTTTTTTTCTAACCTTATCGAGCATGCCATCCTGAATGTCAGCAGCGTAAACGTATCCTGATTCTCCTATTAGTTGAGCAATATCTATAGTGAAAAAGCCTGGTCCACAACCTAAGTCCAATACTCTATCACCCGGCTGGAGAAATCTTTTAAGAATTTTCTTGGGGTTCTGAACCAGGCGTCTGAGAGAGTTATCAAGAGCACCTGCTATTTCAACTGGACAAACATAGATGTTGGAAGATTTTTCCATATAGGGAATGAGTTGTATAGTTTGTAATACTTAAGATATTCGTTGCAATTATCTTTTATCGGGGATAGAATCATTATTCTTATGATCATCAGGATTAACTTCTTCCCGGGTCAATCCATTTGCTACTCCTCCGGAAGTATATCCGGTGATATACTAGAAATATTCATTACTTTCAATCGGAAGTGAAATTCCTTTTGGATCAATGGCTTTATATTTCTTCTTTGGACCTTTCCTCTTTTTTTACTCATTCCTAATCTGTGACGAGTATTATTTTGCCAAATTTAAACAAATCTATCTTGTGAGCAGCAACGCGCATGACACCTTACGGCCCTGTATAACAGGCGTTCCCCAATGCCCGTTATGCCTTGTTGGATACTGGCTGTAATTCTTTTCTTTTGCTCCAGAAATATAGTGCAAAGCCAACTGAGATGATTGGCAATACAATTCCAAATTCATCAATATAATAAGCTGTGTTACCGGTATTTTCAGTGAGGGGGGTAAAAATATTCTGAATAAATAGATTATGGCTTGCGTGAAGTATTACAGCAGTCCATAAACTTCCTGACTTGATACGGAACCATGTGTAAATGAAACTTGCACTAATAACTAAAAGCATAAAACATGTCATTGAATACCAGGCAGGTGTTCCACTGTTGTAATCTGCAAACAGTAAAATAGGTAAATGCCAGATAGACCAGATAAAGCCGGAAATCAATGAGGTTTTTGTAAACCCCTGATGCTTAAATAATTCCGGAACCAAAAATCCTCTCCAACCTATTTCTTCTCCCAATGCAGATATTGCACCCGGAATAATTCCGATGGTTCCAACAATCATTATTGATATTGCAAATACTGGAATGGAGTTTATTCCTTCAAACCCGAAGATATCAGGTACTTGTGTCAGAAATGCATCAATATTTATTTTGCCGAAACCACAAGTCCATATAATTACATAAGCTATTAGTGCATAAATAATCGGGAGAACATAACTTCGGATCTGATATTTAGTCTTTCCCCATTTCCAACCAAGCTGCTTCATTTTCCTTTTGAAAATTAGCATAGTAATAATACCAGCTATGCCCGGACACCACATGAGTCCCAAAACATAAAGTCCATTTTCTGCAGATAAAGTACCGGCATCGATTATTAGAAAATAGAATATGCTGCTCAGTGCAAAAGTTATTGAAAGAAATACAGCAATGGGCTTAAATTGATTGTTAGTTTGATTTTCCATAATTATTTTTTGTTATAATTCGTTTGTACATAACGGAACGGTGGAACCGAAACCCGGTGAACCGAGGAGCAAACCGAGGAGCAAACCGAGGCGCTCACGACCGGATGGGAGCAACTGATTCCAGTTGAGCTCACGAAACGAAGTGAGTAACGCTTTGTGGGTGTTACCTGTGAAATTTTCCGTCAGTGTCTGGTTTAGTACTCATTCTTGTTCTTCTCTTTTATAATTCTCTTACACATCTTCCCGAACTCCTTATCCTTTCTTCTCTTTTCAACATTCGAAGTAAGGAATCTCTGTTGCTCCCGTTCCATTTTCTTAAAGTTAACGAGGGATTCTTCGTTCACTTTGCCCTCCTTAACTGCCTGCAAAACTGCACATCCCATTTCACTGGTATGGGTGCAATCAGGGAATTTACACTCCCTGCTTAGGGAATAAATATCTTCGAATGTTGTCATCAGGCCATCAATGCTTTCGGTTATTCCTAATTCTCTCATCCCGGGAGTGTCGACTAGTATTGAACCGTTATCAAGGATAATCATCTGTCTGAAACTGGTAACATGTCGGCCTTTATTTGTTGATTTACTTATTTCCCCGGTCTTAAGTATCTCTTTGCCTTTAAGATTATTGATCAGACTTGATTTTCCAACTCCTGAAGAGCCAATTACACAATATGTAAGCTTTGGTTTAAGAATCCTGTAGATTTCACTGTACCCCTCTTTGGTAACATTGCTAATGGTTATAACGGGCACTTTTATATTCCTTTTGTTTATAGCAATCATTATATCTTCTTGAGAGTATTCTGGTACTTGATCAATTTTCGTGATTATCACTGGTCTGGACCCCTATTAATCGGACTTTTTTATAGACGGTTAAACATACATAA
>CAYVBH010000164.1:0-8793 GCA_964449015.1 uncultured Bacteroidales bacterium | reverse complement strand
CGATTGCTATAAGAAAGCTGAGCAAAACCAGGGTGGCAGGGTGAAGCTTGAGAATATGATTTTTTAATTTCATAACTGGGGTCCCTGATGAAAAAAATATTCACAGTTCATATGATTTTCTGTTTCACATAAATCCAGCAGACGTTTCCCGCCAAGAACCATCCTGTCATGCCATGCCCCGCATACGGTCATTTCGTGCCGGGAATCTATGCTTATATATTTCAGGAAGGGGCATAACATCTTGAGTTGTCTAACAGGGGTGTCAGATTCTTTTATGGTTCTAATTACTTCCAACATCAAGGTTGAATCCGGTTTCGCCATTTTAAGATAGCTGATATGATCAATTTTTGAAAAGACCAGATCACTAACTACCCTGCGATGCCTCGAAGAGAGGAGCGCTGCAACAATACAATTTTCAGTTAGGCTGTTTCGTTTCAGCATGGCACATAATTCAATAAGCGCCTCACGCTCTGCAATTGATATATTTATAAATGAAATTACAATGATCTGCGGTTCCCATTCAACGGCGCAGTCCAGACATTTGACAGGGCTATTCACCCATTTTTCATTTGATGAAACCGGTACAGGGTTATCATCTGAGATATTACAAACCAGGAACCGCATTTCTATGTCATTTGCAACATGTATCTTCTGTTTATTCTCTTTTCTATCCATTTTTTGATTTCCTGATTATTTTTCTTCCATCATCAATACACTTAATCAGACTGACAAAAATAACAAAGAATTCCAGCCGTCCCAGAAACATGGCTGTCGTCTCAGACCACAATGCAACATCCGGCATCCTGGGATTTGTTACGCCTATTGTTATCCCAACCGTTCCAATAGCCGAGGCAAATTCAAAGAGTGAGTCGGAAAGATTATATCCGCATACACATAAAATAATTACGCCAATAACATAGATCAGCAGATAGAGGAAAATGAAGGCCATTACCTGCCGGATTTTTGCATCATCCACAAAAACACGTCTGTTTCCTTCCCAGACAGGACGCTCCAGTATAGTGGCACGCGGAAACAGATAACCCCTGATCTCCCAGCAGAGCAACTTCCACAACAGGTAAATCCTGAACTGCTTGATTCCGCCGGCTGTGGAACAGGTTCCACCGCCTATCAGCATCAGGACGATCATCAGAAAGATACCGAAGGAATTCCAATTGTTGTAAACGACGGTTGAAAAACCTGTTGTGGTCAGGGCAGTCACTGTCTCAAAGAGAGCAACACGCATTGATTTTAAGGCATCCGGATAGAGCGTCCTGCTCGTGAGGAGGAACAGGGACACAACTGACACAGGAATAAGCATAACCATCAGGCGCACCTCGCCGTTCCGAGCCACAACGCGTAAATCTCCATGCCACAAAAACCATGCTGTGACAAAACTCAGGTTTCCAAGAATCATCAATATAATTGTAATAGCCTCTATAGTTACAGAGTTCCAATATCCGATACTCTCCACCCGTGTGGAGAATCCGCCTGTAGATACAGCTGCAAAGGAATGATTTATTGCATCAAAAAGCGACATACCGGCTAATCTATATGCTATAATTCCGGCCAGCGCATATGAAATATATATTATCAGAACCAGGCGGGCCGATTGCTTTACATGTGGCACAAGCTGGTCGCCTCGGCCCTCTGCACTTGATATCCCCACACCTGTTGGACCTATGATGGCGGACATCATTATAATAGCCAACCCTGCGCCGCCGGCTAATTGGATAATACTGCGCCAGATAAGAATCATTTTACCGGCGCTTGCCACATCCACAACTGAAAGCCCGGTTGTAGTCCATCCGCTGACCGATTCAAAGACAGATCGTGAGTAGGGAAGCCCCAACACTGAAGTGAACGGCCAGGCTGAAAAAAGGATAACGATGATCCAGCTTAATAGTACGGTTATACCGCCCTCCTGTATAGTGAGTATTATACTGTGCGGAGGATGAAATCCCTTCCACAGAACGACCCCCAGAGAGAAAAGACAAACAGCAGGCAGGGCAAAATCCCATGCATGGATGATCTCCTCCGGACATGAAAGGAGGATCAGGAGAGGCGTAAACATCACGGCGCTCGCAAGAAGCAGGATCACTCCTACGGAAGAGATTATCCCTGAATAACGCTCAATAAGATATTCTTTTTCCCGCAAGGTCATTCTCCTCTAAATCCCTTCACCGGTCAGCATCTTTAGCGCAAGGCCATGGTTCTCAGGGAGTGTGATCATAATGATGCGGTCGCCGGGCAGCAGTTCATTTGACCCGCGGGGGACTATCGGTTTGTCACCCCTTATCACAACCGCAACCAGGGAATTTTCTGGAAGCTCAATATCCTTTAAAATTTTTCCGGCAACAGGAGAATTATCATTGAGAAGGATTTCCGTTATATTTACACGGCCTTCGCCAACCGGTAAAAGATTGGTAATCTGTTCCAGAGACACCCGCTGCTCAATCAGACTTCCTACAATTTGCGTAGTGGAAAAACCGGAAACCCCCAGTCTATCGAATATCTCTGCATTGTCAGGATCATTTGCAAGTGCAACAGTTCTTGGAACGCCAAATTTAAGAGATGCCAGCTGACATATGATAAGGTTATCCTGATCATTAGGGGTTATGGCCAGTACTGCGTCAGCCCCCATTGCACCGGCCTCTCTGAGGATCTCTGAATCGCTCGCATCTCCGCATACAACAGTTGCTGTCAATTGCCGGGCGAGTTGAACGCATTCTTCCCTGTCCCTGTTGACGATCACAACATGATGCCCCTGGGAGATAAAATTACGGCAAAGAAAATACAGGGTTTTTCCATTTCCTGCTAATATAACCTTCATGGTTATTCTCCCTCCTGAACCGGTGTTTCATTGGCGATATCCTGAAGGAACATCCCTGCTGCTACAGAAGTCGGGCATATGGTATCAATATCAAGCTGCGCATATACTTCCTCTCTCCGGGGATCATAAACCCTGGCCATTACCTTGGAAACATTGAATATCTTTCGCGCAATCTGGGCGACCATCAGGTTGACATTATCCTCATGAGTAGTAGCAATAAATACATCCGCCTTATTTATCTTGGCTTCCCTGAGCATGGCTATCTGTGTGGCATCGCCGTGAATATGAAAACCGCTGAAATCAGATGACAGATTATTGAAAGCGGATTCATCTCTATCTATTACCACCACAGAATTGCCATTTCGGCTGAGGTAATTAGCCAGGTGGGAGCCCAGCCGGCCGCACCCCACTATTACTATATAATTGTTATTTTTCATCCGGCCTTTCTCCGATCTCGTTGTTTTTTGCTTCGTTAGCCTTTTCCCCTGGCCCTAAATCTATCTTTCCCAATTTATGCCAAGAGGTGGCCCGTTCAAGGTTCGCCCAGGCTGGTTTGTATGTAGGGTCTATATCCAGCGCCGCCCTGTAGAATTTAAGGGCCTCTGTCTGATCATCCATAATTTCAAATAAAACCCCAAGCAGGTTATATGCCTCTGCTCTGGCCGGGTCAGCAGATATAGCCTTCCGGATCACGTCATTAGCATCCTGGTAACAATGATCCGAGATATGCAGTTTGGCGAGCTCTATCAAAGTGACGTAATCTGTTACATTTTGTGCATCAAGGGTCTCGCGTTGAAGCACCTTTTTTGCCAGATCACGTATTTCATCGGGGGTAAAGGGCTTTTGTATAAAATCCACTGCCCCCAGTTTCATTGCCTCAACAGCGGATTCAATTGTCCCGTGTGCCGTAATTATAATGACACGGGTCTTGGGCCAGTATTTATTTATCTTCCGGAGGATATCCATTCCGTCCATCCCGGGCATTTTCAGATCCCGGAACACCATGCTGAATGGCTCTCTTTTAAGCATTACAAGGGCATCTTCCCCATTTACTGCCGTATGTACCGGAATCTCAAGGGACTCCAGCGACTGTGATACTGTAAGACGTATGTTTTTTTCATCGTCCACTACAAGTATTGATTTCTGTTTCATATGTCTCTCCTCTTAAGCTACAGGTAAAGTGAATCGAAAAATAGTACCTTGCTTAGGGGCCGATTCCACCCAGATAGTACCTCCATGAGCCCGGACAATCTCTTTGCAGATAGCGAGACCCAGCCCGGCGCCATCGGTTTCCCTGCCCTTTACCTGCACAAATTTCTGGAATATCCTGGATTGATGATCGGGTGGAATCCCCGGCCCGTCATCCTGCACGGAGATCTGAGCATGAGTCCCTATCCTTGTTGCAGAAAGATTAATATGACCGTTTTTATTCACATATCGCAATGCATTGGAAATCAGGTTGGTCAATACCCATGTTGCTTTATTGGAATCAGCTCTAACCTTGGTGACATCTCCACTTAACGATGATGTTAAAAAGACCTCTTTTATTTCCAGCTGGTTTTGGAAAACCTCTTTAACATGATCAAACATTTCTGAAACCATTATGTTATCGAATTCCAGTTCAATCTTTCCAGTCTCGATTTTTGACAGATCCAGTAATTCATTCACAAGAACCTTCATCCGATAAACCTCCTCATGGGCAGCTAGGAGAAGGGCCTTGTCCTTTTCGGATAGCCCCTGCGTAATATGCTCCATAAGAAGATCGATACTCATGCCAAGGCTTGTAAGAGGCGTTCGGAGTTCATGTGATGCGGCCATAACAAATTCGCTTTTAAGTCTCTCCACTTCCTTAAGCCGTGTTATATCCCTTAACAAAATAACAGTGCCAATGAGCTTATGATCCCTTCCACGGATCGGTGTGACAGTAAAAAAATAATAGAGTAAATTCTCATTATCCGATAAAGTGATGATCCTCTGTTCATAAGGTATATCGGGGTGTTTACCTGTTTCTATGGTCTTTTGTATCAGTTCGCAGAGACTGGGAGGCAGGATGTCATTTGCATAAACAACCGCTGATATCTCTGTAGATTCCATATTAATCATTCTGCGGCCAGCAGGATTGATGTTGGTTAGTTTAAGACTAATGTCAAAAATCAATAACCCCTCCTCAATGCTGGAAAGGAGTGCTTCTCCCTTGTTTTTTTCAAAGATAATCTGATCTATATTGATCTCATGGTACTGCCTGAGCTTGGCTGTCATCTGGTTGAACTCTTTGGCCAGATGCCCCAGCTCATCCCCGCTCTTGACCGGCACCTGAATGGAATAGTCATCAGCGGATATCTTACGTGACGCCTCCATAAAAATCCTGAGGGGCCGGGTAATCCGCTCTGCGAGGATAAGGCTGAAGATCAGGGCAATAACCAATGCCGAGGAAGCAACGAGTACTGTTGACCAGATCGCACGACTGGCCACCTTTTTTGCCTTCAGGCTTGCCTTGTACATTGTTTCCTCATTCAGATTATGCAGTTTGATACAGGATTCACGCACCCTGGCAAAGGGAGGATATAAAGATTCCCCGTAGGTCCCTGGAGAAGGTTCCAATGAAGGGTTATCATGTGACAAATCGGTCAGCGAAGAAAACATATTAAGATATTCAGAGTAATACGAATCAATAGATCGAATAAGCTCTGCCTCGCCGGGAATCGTGATATTGTCCTTGGCCCGTGCAAACCATTCAAGAAACACGGCTTCATTTTCTCTGAACTGATATATCCCTTTTTTGGTATCGCCAAGAAACATAATAAGAACCCCGCTGTCCTGCCGCTCCAGGGCATTGATCATATTATTAGCCGCAAGAATACTGAGATAATTTTCTTTCAGGATGGCATCGGTCGCCTTTCCCAGTGAGACCAGATTTGTAATAGCCCAGGCAATAACAAGACCCATGAGCACAAAAGTCCCGCCATAACCAGTCAGTATCTTCTTTTTCAGTTTCATAAACTATACTCCTGCCATGACACCCTTGCTTAAGAATACTTAACCCGGCAAGCATTAATGGCAAACTGCATGCCACATTGCTTAACTAATTGATTCTATTGTTGTTGTTTTAAATCGATTGATGGGAATATAAGAAAAGGACAATCTTTTATTGAATTATGCAATAAAAACGGTTTGCAAAATGCAACCAGGTCTTTTGATTTTACCTTCCACATGAATCAGGTTTTTTAAAAAGCAGAAATAAATCCCGGCTGGGAAAATACTAAAAATCTGAAAAGACAAAATCTCACTGTCTGACCCTGCACAGTCCCGATATAACAAGACTAAGACAGCTGCCCGCCTAGTTTTCCTCTATGTCCTTTCCGCCATGCCATTTGCCCTCAGCTCATTTCCCTTGATATCTCATTGACTTTTCAACATAAAATGATATGTAATTTCTTAGTCTTCTGCTGATAATTAATAATAGGGTTTGAACTATAACCGCTTGTAAATAAAAAGTTCTAGAGGTTTTCGGGCATGAAAATCCAGTGGCAGATTGTTGAAGATGACGTCAATAAGGTGCGGGAGTTTTATGACCGTCATAAGGATAATCCTTTTGTCAAAAACAGAATCAGCCGTAATGTTAAAAAATCAATTCCAGAAGTTACAAAAGAGAGTTTCTGGGAGGCAATGATCTCATGCCTTTTAACAACACAACAGCGTTCAGGTCCAGATAGTCCAGTTACAAACTTTATCTGTAGCAAACCTTTTCCATTAAATTTTAAGCTCTGTCGTTCTGATTCGAATCTTGTAAAGTCTGTGACAAATATCATAAAAAATTTTGGTGGTATCAGGCGAAGCAATAAAATAGCGGATGAAATATCAGCAAACTTTTCGTGGCTTGAGAATGGTGGATGGCAACAGGTCTTCAGTATTGTAAAAAGACTTGAAAATAATAATGAGATTGAAGTCGAAAGAGAATCTGCTGAATATATCAATGACAATCTTAAAGGGTTTGGAC
The DNA here is from genome assembly GCA_964449015.1 of uncultured Bacteroidales bacterium. Classification (GTDB taxonomy): domain Bacteria; phylum Bacteroidota; class Bacteroidia; order Bacteroidales; family UBA10428; genus UBA5072. Next base: position 1,966 of record CAYVBH010000164.1, on the reverse strand, counting down.
CGAAACAAGCAAGAAACCTACTTCAGTCATTAGGTTTAACCATGTATGAGATACCTGTGGATAGTAGGATTATCAAATGGCTTAATGACTTTGGGTTTCCAATCAAACTATCTTCAGGCGGATTATCTGACAAAAACTATTACAATTTCATAGAAGATGGCATACAGGAGTTATGTAAAAGAATCGACATCTATCCTTGTGTACTGGATGCGGTAATCTTTTCAAGTTTTGATTCTGAATGGCCGGAAGACAAATTGATATGGTAGACACTGAAGATATCCGTAGAAAATACTTGCCAGAAAAAATTAAGACCCTCTTTGTAGGAGAGTCCGCTCTAGCAAACGGTAAATTCTTTTATAAGGGTGATACTGCGACAGCCTACACTCAAAAAGCCTTTGAGAAAGCATACAATCGTAAGTTTGAAGATTACAAAGATTTTCTATCGTTTTTTCAAGCAGAAGGTTTCTACCTTGATGATTTAAGCCTTCTACCAGTGGATAACCTTAAAAAAGAGTCGGAAAGAATAGCGGTGTTAAAAACAAGCATTACCGATTTGTCAAAACGATTAAATAAACTGTCACCTGATATTATCATCATTGTGCTAAAGACGATTAAGGAATATGTATTTGAAGCAATAGGCAAATCTAAACTTGAAAATGTATGTATCCATGTCATCCCATTCCCTGGTCAAGGGCATCAGAATGAATATGTAGATAGATTGGTAAAAATACTAAAAGAGAAAATATAAGCAGGATACTCTTATGGTTAAATATGACGACTGGTTTTTAGAAAAAGCAAGAGAATTGGATAAATTGGAAAAGGAGTATCTTAAATACGAATATGAAACGCAAATTCCTAATGATAAAGAGGGTATCCATGAACACCTGAGAGAGATATATAATATTAGTCGAGAAGCATTTGATATAAGGAATGAAATATTAGTTGAATACCATCACTTCGCCAATCTACAAATAAATGATAATCGGGCAAAACTTATATTGAAAAAGGTAAAAGAAAAAAATAGTTTCTACTCTGTTACTTTTTTTGAAAATTTCATAGAAAATCTGAATGAACTCGCTCGAGAAAAAGGATTGACTTTAAATCAGTCAAGCTTCTCAGATTATTTAGAGTATGAGATAATTGATGAGTTAAGAGATTCATTTCATTCCTACTATGATTTCCTTTCATATTTTAAATCCAAAATTTCTATTGGGCCAATTATTTCTTCTTCTCGTGTCCCTGATATCGCACAAAGATACTTTACTGAAATAAGGGAGTCCTATGCTCTTGACCTTTACTTACCTTGTGTTGCTCTTTGTAGAGCCTTATTTGAGATGTGTCTTTTTGATAAATTATTAAAGAAAAGGCTTGTCGAAATAAAAAATACTAAAGTGCGTGATATATTTGGGAGAGATAATTATACGCTTTCACAATTAATAGCAATTGCTAAAAATAAGCAAGTACTCAATAGTGAAATGGAAAAAATATCAAGAGATATTAAAGAAGGAGCCGACAAAATCCTTCATGTTAAAGAAATAAATAAAGATGCCAAAGGTTTTCATAAAAACACCTACGATATAATTTGTGATACAATTAAAGTTATTGAGTATCTATACAAATAGAAATCTGGAGTTGAAATGAATAACAGAGAACTTGCTAATTTTATATGGTCATTAGCTGATCTGCTTCGAGGGGACTACAAGCAGACTGAATATGGGAAGGTAATCCTTCCTTTTACAATTTTAAGAAGGCTGGATTGTGTTCTGGAAAAGACTAAAGAAAAGGTATTGGAGAAATTCAAATCAGTTGAAAAACTGAATGAAGATGCTATGGAGACAGAAAATAAAGGCGATAGGTGTCTTGCTTACACAGTTGCGACGAAAATAATAAGACGATGGGTGTCTGGCCTACACGGTCTGTTGCCCAAATGAAATAGAGGGTTTTGGTATTATCAATATAAAATAAT
>CAYVBH010000163.1:0-8832 GCA_964449015.1 uncultured Bacteroidales bacterium | reverse complement strand
CAAGGGCCTGTTCCGTGAGGTAACTGGCTTCGGCTGAAACCCTGATACCCGGGATGAGGTATTCAGAATCATAAGTAAACTGACTCAACCCGCTTCCCTTGGTGGTGTGGTTCCATTCAAAATAAAGCGAATGCAGGTATTTGGGATATTGTTTTCCATCGCCGTAATAAAACAGGTTGACCAGGGCACCGTATTTGAAGCCAATGTCGGTATCATAGGCAATGGCGGGCAAGGCACCGAAATTCCACCCGGTTTTGATCTTGTCTTTTTTTTCAGTTGATTTAGATGAATCGGCCTGTCCATATATTGTTGATACTGATGCAGTCATGATCAACACAAGTGCGATAGCTGTATGATTTATTTTCATATTGGTATTTGTTGTGACTTAATGAACTGCAACTAAGGTAATACTTTTCATTTAGCCCGCGACGCAGTGGGGTAAAATTGTTGGGTTATTTTTTTTATGTTGTTTCAATGAGCGAATTATCTTCATCATAACCTGACTTTAGATAACCAAAATGGTACCCTATTGGGTGTCCGAGAGCAACGTATTCGCGACGATTGAAAGGCGGACAATTGGAAAATAATTATCGGTTAATAATATATTTTTCACATTTTTTCTTACATTTAATCATTGTTATTCGTTAGAGCTAACCAACTTTAAATAATTATGGTAATATTAGAGGATCAATCAGTTAGATTAGAGTTTCTGGAAGATGTTCCTTGCATTGTCTGGCAGCCTCTGAAGTACGTTACGGGCGAGGGATGGAGAAAGCCTTTCAAGGTTGGCATGGACTTCATGGAAGAAAAAATCAAATCGATGCCCAATCTGGGGTGGATTAATGATGCACGTCTGTTGAAAGTAGTTAAACCGGATGATTTGCTGTGGCTTAACAAAAATGTGAATGACAGAGCTTATGGTTTTGGAGCTAAGAAAGTAGCGTTTGTTTTACCTCAAAGCACCTTTGGCAGACTTGCCGTGAAAACCTATGCGGATTTTACCAATCGGCGCACTGACAACAAGTTTCAGATCAAAGCCTTTTTAACTATTGATGAAGCAAAAAAGTGGATAAGCGCAGAAGTGAGCGTTGATTCAAGTGAAGTAAGTCTTTGATATCTTCATTTTCCTACCTGAAATGCCCTACATACTTTAACAATGAACTGTTGGTTCGACCTGTCAAAGTTAACCAAACCCCGACAAATACCCATAGCTAATCAGATCCCATCCCTGATCTGGTATGAAAAAACTTTGTTCAGGGATATGTTGTTGCAATTGATAAAGCTCTCTTCCTCACCGGTAAAAAATCACTTACCGGCTGCACTGCATTTGCCCGAAAAACTTGCAGAGGCCTTTGCAACCTGGTAACAGTTTGAGGGTGAGTTGAGGAATAGTATAGGGTTTTTATCATCCGGCCAATAATCGCTGGGAACATATTGGGATTTTTATAATTTTACGCACAAATGACTACTTTTATTCCTGTTGATTGAACAGGGTCCGTGGCGTAAACTTTAATAAATCCTATTCATGAAAAGATTCAGGCGCGTATTGGTCGGTTTTCTGCTGTTTGTGGTCCTTGCAATTGCCGGTGGTTTTCTTTTTATCCGGAATCTCACGCATCGCTCGCTGCCCGACTATAACCGGGATATTCAGCTATCGGGTTTGTATGAACCTGTTGAGGTGTATCGCGATAGCTTTGCCGTTCCCCATGTATATGCACAGAACGAGCACGATCTTTACCTGGCTGTGGGTTACCTGCTGGCACAGGACAGGCTGTGGCAAATGGACATGCTTAGGCATGTTACAGAAGGAAGGCTTTCGGAAATATTCGGTGAAAAATACATGGAAAACGACATGATCCTGCGCGCGCTGCGTTTCAGGGATAAGTCGGAAAAGCTCCTGAAGAACGCGGATTCAGCATGTGTTGTAGCGCTGGAAGCATTTTCGGAAGGCGTTAATCAGTACATCCAAAACAATCAGCGCAGGCTGCCTTTTGAGTTTACCGTTCTCGGGTACAAGCCCGAATTGTGGGAGCCCTATCATACAGTGAACATGATCGGGTACATGGGTTGGGACCTCAAATCGGGCTGGAGCGAAGTGTTGCTGGCCGACATTCAGAAGGCAGTAGATTCTGTTCGTTATAGACAATTGCTTCCTGATGCACTTAGAAAACAACCCGCCGTTTATGGCGATAAACCTGAAATGAAGGACGTTTCAACCCTGCGTCCTGATCTGATGCTACACACGGCGATGCTGCAGGGTCTGGGAATTGACGTTCTGGATGCCAGCAACAACTGGGCGGTGGCTCCTGCCAAAAGTACAACAGGTTCCCCAATCCTGGCCAACGACATGCATCTCGGGCTGAACATACCTGGAATATGGTACCAGATGCACCAGGTGATTGAAGGAAAGCTGAATGTGACAGGCCTGGTATTGCCGGGTACTCCGTTTGTCATTTGCGGTCATAACGACAGCATTGCATGGGGTATGACCAATACCTATGTGGATAATGTGGATTTTTATGAAGAAAAGATCAATCCTTCCGATTCCGGGCAATATGAATTCAATGGAAGTTGGAGGAATTTTGAGATCCGCAGGGAAATCATCAAAACGAAGGAAGGAAACCAGGTTGAAAAAGCACTCCGGTTTACACACCGCGGTCCGGTTGTTTCATCCTTCAAGAACTTCGGCGACCGGGTGGTAACCATGCATTGGGTGGGCGATGAAATGAGTGATGAGATCAGCACAATGTATTGGCTCAACCGGGCTAATAACTGGAATGATTTTAAGGAGGCGCTCAGGACTTTTACATCGATCAGCCAGAATATCGCTTATGCCGATCGCAAAGGTAATATCGGACTGTTTTGTGCTGCCGGGGTTCCGGTACGCAAGCGCGACGTTCCTTTCGGAGTGTTGCCGGGTACTACCGACGAATATGACTGGAAAGGATATGTTCCTTTTGAAGAATTACCCTTTCAGTACAATCCTGAGAATGGTTATGTTGCTTCAGCCAATAACCGTACTGTACCTGCAGATTATCCCCATCATATCGGAACATGGTATGCACAACCGAACCGGTATCTGAGAATAGCTGAGCTGCTTAATGCCAGGGACAGGCTTTCAGTTGAGGATTTCAAGAGCATTCAACTCGACAGGTATTCAAAAATGGCTGAAAAATACACACCGGTTTTCATCAAGGCCTTATCCGGTAATACGAAACTTACGGCAACTGAAAGCCAGGCTTATGAACTGCTAAAAAGCTGGAATTTTGTGATGGAGGCTGACGAAGCCGCCCCGTTGATCTTTGAATCTACATATGTAAACCTGATCGGCATTATATACTCCGATGAAATGGGCGCGGAGTTATTTGACCTGTACCTGCGTTTGGGCAGTATCTGGCGCAATGCCACCGATGGGCTGGTTGAGGCCGGTGCTTCCGAATGGTTTGATGATGTGACTACTCCTGACAGCAAAGAGGTTTTGGATGATGATGTTTACAGGGCTTTCTCAAAAGCCGTTGCGGATTTGGATTCAGCAATGGGAAGTGATCCGGGAGCATGGCAATGGGGGAAACAGCACAGGCTGATCCTGAGTCATCCGCTTTCAACTGTTAATATTCTGGATAAGATTTTTAAACTAAAACGCGGACCTTACCCGGTAGGGGGCAGTTTTCACACAGTGGCTCCTTATGGTTATACCACTGCAAAAACTTTTGATTCGGATTTTGGTGCCTCACACCGGCATATTTACGACCTGTCGGACTGGGACAAGTCCCTTACCGTCATACCTACCGGTAATTCGGGGAATCCGGCCAGCAAGCACTATTGCGATCAATCGGAATGGTACGTTGCCGGGAAATATCATGCGGATTGCTTTTCAAAAGACATGGTTACATCACGCGCCAGATATCATATGAAGTTTATAAAGAAATAAGCAATACAATTACCCATTAATGATTACAAAAACCAACATGATGCGAAAAATTTTTAAAATTCTCGGTTACACGATGCTTGCAATAGTATTGTTTCTGATTGTGCTTGTTGTTGTGTATTTTCCATCAATAAAGAAGGTTTATTCCGGTTATGATGTCGTTAAATATGACAGCTCTCTGTTCTTTGTTTTAGGCGGAGGAGGCAATTCCGTAATTTTCAGAACCGATTCAGTGGTGATGGTGGTGGACACTAAAGTTGGTAAAGCTGCCCAAAAACTGCATGACGAGGTGATGGCTCTTGCAGAAAACAGAGCTGTTATTGTTGTCAACACCCATTCCGACCGCGATCATACAGGAGGCAATCCCTTGTACCAGGGAGCGAAGGTGATTACCGGGAAACTGGACGAAAACTACTGGAAACGTGCAAGCGGGGATGAGCGTTTACCCGATGTATGGGTGACTGACACCCATGTAATGAACCTGGGAAGCGATTCAGTTTCTATAATCAGCGTGGGACAGTCGCATACCTGGAACGATGTGGTGGTAGTTTTCCATAACAGGGGCGTTCTGGTAACCGGCGATTTATTATTCAACCACATGAATATTGCACTGGCCGACGGAAAGGGAAGCAACGGACGCAATTATTCCCAAGCTCTTTATAAGTTACAACAGATTCAGGGAATCAAAATGGTTGTTCCGGGTCATGGTGAAACCGGAGGGCCGGAATTGTTGGAAATGATGAAGACCTATATTGATGATATGAGTCTTGCGGCAGATGATCCGTCAAAGGAAAAGGAGATCCACAGGAAATACAAGAACTGGTTGTCGATGCCGGGAATGACTTTCGGATCGGTTATTGAGAACCTCAAAAAGAATCAGGCAACGAAATAGCAGCTGAATAAAATTTCAGGAAATTCGCAGGATATGAAATTCAAAGGGGCGATTTTTGATCTCGACGGCACGCTGGCCGATACACTCGAAGATATAGCCGGGTCGATGAACCGGGTGTTGCAGGCCCATGGTTTTCCGGTGCGGCCGGTTAACGACTATAAATTACTCGTCGGGAGAGGACTGGATAACCTGGTGGCGCAATCGCTTCCGGTTGATGCACGGTTACCGGAAACCATCAAACAATGTCATCAGGAGATGATTGCAGATTACACAAAGAATTGTTTGGTTAAGACACATCTTTATCAGGGCATCCGTGACATGCTGGATGAACTGGTGAAGCGTGATGTTCCGGTTGCCGTATTCTCAAACAAGGCAGAGCCACTTACCCGGAGAATTGTAGACGTCCTGCTCGGTGATATTCCTTTTGTAAAGGTGACCGGGGCACGACCCGATATGCCCAAAAAACCTGACCCTGCAGGGGCCCTTGTCATTGCCGGGCTGATGAAGTTACCTGTTGATGAACTTGTATATATGGGAGATTCGGATGTAGACATGATGACGGCCAACCGGGCCGGCATGTATGCCGTTGGTGTGTTGTGGGGCTTCAGGAGCAAAGAAGAGTTGCAGACCAATGGTGCCAGGGTGGTGTTGAACCATCCGCGCGAATTGACTGGCATGTTGTTTGAATGATTCATTGAGCTTGCTTGCACGTAAGATTTTCGGAAAAATTCATTCAAACATTTCTGATACAGGCAATTAAATGCCTGCTTTCGAACTCCTTTGTTTGTTGAACAAACAAAATACCAAGAAAAGAATCAAAGCGGTAATCATGATTTTCAATGTTCATTAATCAATAGCGAATACGTTTGAAAAAAGATTGGTTTCCCACCAGACTGATTACATAATATTCCCGGTCGTTGATTGCTTCAGACACAATCGTGTGGATGCCGTTATAACAGGTATCGGCATATTCATGCGTGTGCCCGTGACAGCATAAAATAGTATTATCGGCATTCACAATATTTCTGAAAACCAGGCTGTTGATTCCAGTCATCTGGTTATCCCACACTGGAATATGTGTTAAGATTACATGGGGTAATTCAGAATTTGAAAGTTGATCGGTGAGCCAGTCGAATTTTGGTGAACGGTTGTCATTTTCCCAGACCACATTGTCAAAGATCACGAATTTGTAATTTCCTGCCTCAAATGAAAAATCAGATGGACCGAATGTTTTCTTATAAACCCGGCAACCGTTTGAGCGGTAGTCGTGATTACCGATAACGCTGATGATAGGGTACTTTGATTTGTTGATTATATCCACATACCATTCAAACTGCTGAACCAGACCTGAATTGGTAATATCGCCACAGCAGGCAATGAAATTGAGATCAGTGTGCTTATTTAACCTTTTAATTGCATCTGACAAGTCATCATAGTTATCATGAATATCGGACAGCAATGCGAATCTGAAGGTGTCTGATTCCGGCAGGGCCATGTTACTTATCATCTTCACCTCATTCATATTGAGATGGTCTCTATCAACATCGGAATCATAAGGACTATAGCTGACCTGATCAGAACACGAAATGAGTGAAAGAAGGAATAATACGGTGAGGCTTATGAAAGTAATTGATTTCATCTTAACAGGTTATTTGAAATTGGGAAGGTAATTCCGAAACAAAGATTCCAGATATCATTTGATTTGATTTCCTTATTGGCAATGGCATTCCATATTTTATATTCCACAGTGCCCAATTCGGCATAGATTCCGATTGCGCCGGGTTTGACTTCTTTTTCCGGCAGCGTTAACCTGACTCCCAAAAACGGATTCAGATGAAATGCATTGCTGTTGTAATAGTCAGAAGGAAAGTAGTCGGGATAAGATAAATAAGTGTTGTCGGTGATGGCATAGTTTAAGCTGACACCGGTATAATACCTGATGCTAAAGATTGATAACTGGTGTTTCTTGAACTGGTAAGCAGATTTCAATGCCAGTGTATGCACCCGTGAACCGTTTATTTCTTTGGGCAGGTAGCCGTAGTTGAAATCGAGGGTCAGCTTGTCTTTGAAATATATTTTACCCAGGCCCACTGATGCAAGGCCTATGTTACCGGCATATTGCATTTTTGCATAATAAGGAGCTGTAACGGATTCCCTTGCAGGAAAGGTATCCTCAGCGGGCAGAAAGGAAATGATCATAAATGCTGCGGCAAATAAAGCGAACATAGTATTCAAGTAAATATTCCACACAAAAATGCTTCACCCAGTGCGCTTTTTCAAGAGTAATCTGGCTGAAGGGGATGGAAAAGTGGGTGAAATGCGAATTCGGGGGGGTGAATGGTTTTTTGTATTACTTTTGCCACGGTATAAGTAACGTCTTCATGAAAGAGTATAAAATATTCCACAGGGATACAAAGCTGGAAGAGGCTGAGGTATCGGGTAATCTCAGTGCTTTGTCATTCCTGTACAGCACTTTCACAGGAAAGGTTGTTACTCGCCTGATGAACAGGCATATTGTTTCAGCCCTTTATGGCAAGCTTATGAAGAGTTCTCTGAGCAAATCAATGATTAACAAGTTCGTTGCACAATATAAGATTGATACTGAAGAAATCAGTCAACCGCTTAACTCCTATAAAAGTCTCAATGATTTTTTTACCCGGAAGCTAAAACCGGGAGCCCGGCAGGTTGATCCCAACCTCGCACACCTGGTTTCTCCAGCAGATGCGCGCCTGCTGGTTTTCGATTTGTCGCATAAATATCAGGTGCCTGTTAAGGGATACTGGTATACATTGACGGACTTGCTGCTGGACGACAATATGGCAAGGGAATATGCCGACGGGTGGTGCTTTGTATACCGCCTGGCCCCCATGGATTATCACCGCTTCTGTTATATTGACTCCGGTTTGCAGGATCCGGTGAAAACAATTCCGGGCGTATTGCACTCGGTGAATCCCATTGCCCTATCTTTAGTGGATTCGTTACTGGCGCAGAATTACAGGGAGCTTACTGTGTTGCACACCGACAACTTCAGGCAGGTGATACACATTGAGGTGGGGGCTATGATGGTAGGCCGGATAATACTTCAAAACCGAAATGCCTGTACTTGTAATCGGGGCGAGGAAAAGGGTTGGTTTGAGTTTGGGGGGTCCACCATTATTCAACTATTTAAAAAAGATGCAGTTCAGCCTGATAACGATTTGTTGGAACATTCAATTAAGGGGACTGAAACCCTTGTCAAATTAGGTGAGCGTGTTGGATGCGCAACTTAGTTTTATATCGGAATTGATAACTGGCGTAAAAAAGGTATGAGTTTTTCTACTGAGAATGCATTGCTGATTGGCTCAATCCTTCTCTTTGTTTCATTGCTGGCTGGTAAAACGTCATACAGGGTGGGAGTGCCAGTACTTATTTTCTTTTTGGCAATTGGTATGCTGGCTGGTTCTGAAGGCGTTGGCGGCATTTATTTCGACAGCCCCCGTATTGCCCAATTTATTGGTGTTATTGCACTGAATTTCATATTGTTCTCGGGTGGTTTTGACACCAGTTGGGATGCTGTGAAGCCCATAGTCTGGCAAGGCGTAACACTTTCAACACTGGGAGTGCTCATTACAGCTGTATCACTGGGTGTGTTTGTGTGGGCTGTAACCGATTTCACTATTTATGAGGGTTTGTTGCTGGGGTCAATTGTTTCATCAACCGACTCGGCTGCTGTTTTCAGCATACTGCGTTCCAGGAACCTGGCCTTGAAAGGCAATTTGCGGCCTACCCTCGAACTCGAGAGTGGCAGCAACGACCCCATGGCATATGTACTGACCATTGCTTTTACAGGTTTAGTGGTAAACCAGGATGCAGGCTTTCTGACCATCCTTCCGCTGTTTTTTAAGCAGTTGTTGTTGGGTGGTTTGCTGGGTTTTGTCTTTGGCCGGCTGGGGAAATGGATCATCAATAACATCAACCTCGACTATGAAGGGTTGTATATTGTTCTGGTCATTGCCATCATGATGTTCAGTTT
>CAYVBH010000162.1:0-8879 GCA_964449015.1 uncultured Bacteroidales bacterium | reverse complement strand
CCTTGCCAGTTTGACCCATATTTCGCGACCCGTTCCTTTCAGTGTTTTGCGCTTTTTTTCAAGCTCTTTTGAAATCATTTGCCTGTATTCCTGCTTATCAATCTCTTTTAGCGCTTTTTCGGTAATATTTTGACTGATTCCTTTTTGATTCAAGTGAAACCTGATCTTAACCATGCCCCAGTGATCGAACCGGATCTTGTCTTTCACTAAGGCGGAGGCATAACGGTTTTCATCAATAAAGCGTTCCGCTTTGAGTTTTTCAAGTATTTCACCTTGCTTTTCCTGAGCAACTCCCCACTTTCTCATAAGCGCAATTGCATCGGCGGGTGCTTTTTCCTGCCGGCTGCATATTTCCTGCAATCTAACCAATGCCATAGCTGTTTCCATAGGTTGTTATTTTTTCCCTCTTACCATACGACTTTTTCCGCCCATGTCACGCTTTACCTCAACCGCATACAATCCTGCATTCTTTAGCAGTTTCACCACTTCCTGCGGAAAATTCTCATTGATCTCGAGGTAAAGTGAACCTCCGTCATTCAGGTATTTCCTGGCGAGCAAGGCAATACTCCGGTAGTATTTCAGCGGGTCGGCATCAGGTACAAACAGGGCTGTAGCCGGTTCATAATCAAGCACATTCCTGCGCATGAATGTTTTCTCCCCCTCCCTGACATACGGAGGATTACTGACCATCACATCGAACCTGCCGGGTAGCGCGGACTGCCCGTTCAGCATGTCAAAACTGAAGAAGTTGATCTTCACCCTGTTGTTTTGTGCATTATTGCCAGCTACTTCCAGTGCTTCGTTTTGAATATCGCAAGCCCACACACCGGCACCAGGTAACCTGGCAGCCAGCGCGACGGCAATGCATCCGCTTCCGGTCCCGATATCGAGGATACTGACTTTCCGGGTACCTTCCTGCCTGATGATCCAGTCAACCAACTCCTCTGTTTCAGGCCGCGGTATCAGCACCCGTTGATCAACCTTAAATGGAAGGCCATAGAACTCCATGCTTCCCAGAATGTATTGTACAGGCTCCCATTCCCTAAGCCGGGCCAGCACCTGGTTGAATTTTTCAGCCGTTTCAGCAGAAATTGGCTCATTGCTTTTCAGAAGAATGTCAATTTTGCTGTAATTTAGCAAGTGCTCCGAGACCAGAAAAAAGATATTCCGAATCTCATCATCGGGGTAACAGGCTGACAAACCGGCCTTAAACTGGTTCTGAATGTCGGCGAGAATTGCAGGAGGTTCCATGCAGTAAAAATAAGAAAAGAAAGTGACTGTAGATATTCAGCATAAGTTATATATGAGACGCTGCCTTGACCTGGCAGTGCAGGGACTCGGATTTACCGCCCCCAATCCGCTTGTTGGATCAGTAATCGTATATAACAACCGGATTATTGGCGAGGGTTATCACCGGCAAATAGGCGGTCCCCACGCGGAAGTCAATGCGGTGAATTCGGTAAAAGACAAAAGCCTTCTCGGGAAATCAGTACTTTATGTAAACCTGGAACCCTGTTCCCATACCGGAAGGACTCCACCATGCGCTGATATGATAATCAGAAGCGGAATACCTGAAGTGGTTATCGGCACTGTTGACCCGAACCCCCTGGTTTCGGAAAAGGGAATTGCTCTGCTTAAAAAGGCGGGGATAAGGATAGTGTGTGGGATTCTTGAAAAGGATTGCCGGGATCTGAACAGGAGGTTTTTCACCTTTCATGAACGCAAACGACCCTATGTGGTATTGAAGTGGGCACAAAGTGCCGACGGTTTTATTGATGTCATCAGGGGAAAGGGTGCTACGACGCAACCCACCTGGATCTCCAACGAAATTTCGCGCATGCTTGTACACAAGTGGCGCAGTGAGGAACAATCCATCATGGTGGGAACACACACCGCTGCCATGGATAATCCACGTCTCAACGTGCGCGAATGGCCGGGAATTTCGCCGATACGTGTGGTAATCGACAGGAATCTCAGCCTTCCGAAAGACCTTCATGTTTTCGACAATGCCGGTCCAACTCTTGTATTCAACTCCCTGCGCGATTACCGGGAAGGTCTGACCACCTACGCCAGATTAGAATATTCAGACAGCATTCTGAATCAGGCGCTGAGCTACATGTATGATCATGAAATACAGTCGGTTTTCGTAGAAGGCGGACGCATGCTTATCGACAGCTTCATCCAGGAAGGATTATGGGACGAAGCACGGGTATTTGAAGGGAAGATCTTGTTCGGAGGAGGTGTCAGTGCACCGGTAATACCCTCGGTAAAGCCAGAAGAAATCCATATCAGGGAAGACGTGCTGATGTGGTACCGGAATGACAACTTGATGAGAGACACGAAGAAAGCATGAATTTAGTGTGCGGGTAAAACAACTAAATCCGATTTATTTCGTATTCTATAAATGAATTTGTAATCATATAAAATTTTGATTCTGAGAATATCTGAATCGCCAATTATCAAAAAATACTCATAGGGATGAAAACCAGTATCCGCCTTGCCGTTTTTATTCTGGCTGTATGCCTGTCCGGCAGCCTTCATGCACAAAATGCACGTCAATTTTTTAAAACAGGTCTTACCTTTGTTGAAGCAGGTAACCACAAGGATGCCATTGACCAGTTTACCAAAGCCCTGGCCATTGACCCTGAATATGCCCAGGCATACGTGGAAAGAGCCCGTTCGTATGAAGCCGTCGGTGAGCTGCAACATACCGCCGATGATCTGAAACGTGCACTGACTTTTGAAGAGAAGGAACCCGAATTGTTTTTTGATGCCGCACGGGTCAATTATGAACTGGCCAACTTCCAGGATGCGCTGGAACTGGTTAATAAAAGTATTGCGCTTGACAAAAAATTGGAACCGGCGTTCCGACTTCTGGCCCGGATTCAAATGGCCCTGGAAGACTTTTCCAATTCATTGGTTTCAATCAACAAGGCATTGGAACTGAAAGACAATGCCGAGAACAACTTCTACCGCGGGCAACTGTCGGAAAAAATGAAAAATTACAACCAGGCCGAAACGGATTATAAAAATGCCCTTTCCAGGAATAATAAGTATGTTGAGGCTTACCTTGCCCAAGCATCATTGAGGCTGCAACTCAACAAAATCCAGGAGGCTATGGAAAGCTGCAATGCCGTATTGAATCTTGAACCCAACAACAAAGATGCCTTGCTCATCCGCAGCAGGGTTTATGCAAAACTTACCGAATATCCGAAAGCCATTGACGATCTTTCGAAAATATTGTTTAACAACCCCGATGACAAGGAAATGTACCTGGTCCGTGGCACGTATTACCAGGAATTCACTCAACACCAGAATGCCATCAACGATTTTTCCCGGGCACTGATGATTGATAAAAACCTGTCGGAATCCATTTATAAAAGGGCGTTTTCGTATGAGCAGGTAGGTGATTTTAAGTCAGCCATAAAGGATTATGAGTCGCTCACCCGTCTTTCTGCTGACGACCTGGTTGCCCAGAAGCACCTGAATCAGGCAAAAAGGCGGCTTTTTGAACTCAACCGCGAATCACAACCGCCGAAAATTGCACTGGTTGAACCAAACGTGTTTGCCGATTCCACGCTGAAAATTGCCAAAAACAAGAAAACTCTAGCAATCCGGGGTAAGATCAACGATGCTAGCGAAATCGGGCAGGTCATGGTGAACAAAATACCAGTCACTTTTTTCAAAAGCGGAGAACAATATGAATTTGCCGCTGATGTTGACATCATGGTAACTGACTTTGTTACCATACAGGTAAAAGATATTTATGACAACCAGAAAAACAACACCTATAACATAACCCGCACTGAAATAGATCCCCCGGGCATTGCCATCATTGCGCCCTATGCAAGCGACAATGGCGAGATATACCTGGATACTGACAATGCCAATCTGTATATCGAAGGAAATGTTTCCGACGAGAGTACCATCAAATCGATATTGATCGACGGTGTGGCTGCCAGCTTCATGCTGGATGAACTGAATCCGAAATTCACCGCCACGATTAATGTGGCCAACAAAAGTAAATTCAGTGTAACAGCTACAGATACCTACGGAAACGATACCACCATGACCTTTGCGCTCAACCGTGAGGGTGTTTCTTTGCTTGAGGCCAATCCAATGGGGCGTACCTGGGTTATCTTCATTGAGAATTCAAATTATGAAACCTTCCCCAGTCTCGACGGTCCGGCAAAGGATGTTACACTCATGCGTTCGGCACTGGCCAGGTATGATGTACATAAGGTGATTCACAAACAGGATATGACCAAGAAGGAGATGGAACGGTTCTTCTCCATCGAGCTCAGGGATTTGCTGCGGAGCAACAAGGTAAATGCCCTGCTCGTTTGGTATGCCGGACATGGCAAGTTCATTAACGAAACCGGATACTGGATTCCGGTGGATGCCAAGCGCGACGATGAATTCACTTATTATAACCTGAACGCCCTGAGGGCTTCCCTGCAATCCTACTCGGGCTATATTACACACAACCTGGTAATCACCGATGCCTGTGAGTCGGGTCCCACATTCTACCAGGCCATGCGTGAGACACCCAAAGAAAGAAACTGCAACGACTGGGAAGCTGTTAAATTCAAATCGGCTCAGGTATTTTCCTCAGCAGGTTATGAGCTGGCAGTGGACAACTCGCAATTCACCAAAACATTTGCCAACACGCTTGCCAACAATCCCAACGCCTGCCTGCCCATTGAATCCATCGTTAATAAGGTGAATGTTGCCGTGTCGCAAAGCAACCAGCAAAAACCCAAGTTTGGAAAAATAACGGGTCTACAGGATGAAGATGGCACGTTCTTCTTCATGTCGAAAAACAACTAACGTTTGAAGCGCTGCGGAAATCCTTAAACATGCAAACCAAAGTCCTTCAACCCTTCTGCCGGATTCGCCTGATCATGGGCTTATTCCTGATCGTCTGCGGAGCAACGGAACTGAACTCGCAAACGTATTATTTCGACTATTACAGCACACAACAGGGTTTTGCATCTAAAGTATTTTCAATTGTTCAGGATAAAAGCCATTATGTGTGGCTTGGAACACCTTCGGGCGTTTCAAAATTTGACGGAACCCGTGTCATTTCCTATTCACAGGATAAGGGACTTGATGAAGGAGGAGTCAGGGTGCTGTTTATTGATTTCAACAATACCCTGTGGTTTGGGCATGAAGGAGGAGGAATCACCCGTTATATGGGCAACACTTTTGAAAAGCTGTCCCTTACGGATTCCATTTTAAAATCGAATATCACATCCATCACACAGGATCAGGAAGGTCAGTTGTGGATTACCTCTGAATCCGATGGTATTGTGGTGATCAGAAATCCTCAGGATCCTGCACAGTTTCTTGAACACGAACACTTTCTGAAAGGCAAGAATCTCTGGCACCAGGTATTTGGCAGCTTGCTCACCCGCAATGGCGAATTGTATTTCATAACCAATGTGGGTATCCGGAAATACAACAAGGCAGCCCATTCCTTTGAGATTTTTTCTCCAAAGGGTTTGTCAACGTATTTCAGTATTGCCACTATGTATGAAGACAGTCGCGGTTACCTCTGGTTCGGAACCTACAACGGAGGTCTTATTATGATGAATCCCCGGGATATGTCGTTCCGCGATTTTGATACACAGGACGGACTGGCATCCAACTGGATCACTTCAATCACCGAAGACAAAAAGGGCAACTTGTGGATTGGCCATTGGAAAAATGACTACAACCCGGGAGGAATCAGTCGCATCGATAAAGATATGCGGATCAAAGTTTTTAATACGTCCAATGGCTTACATGATGATCGCATCTGGTGCATTCAGGAGGATTACGAAGGCAACCTGCTCATTGGCACCACCGATTATGGCCTTGAGATATTCAAAGGGGAGCAGTTTGTTAGTTTTACCAAACGCGATGGCCTTGCAGATAACCTGGTTAAAGCCATTACTGAAGATGCTGAAGGTAATATCTGGTTTGGGACTAGCGATAATGGCATCACTGTTTATCATGTTGCGGGTAAGGATTTGAAGTTCCGGCATTTCAACCAGGATAACAGTTTTATCAGCAATCGGATAAACATCTTTAAAAAGGACCGGAACAACAACATCTGGATTGGCACTCCCGAACAAGGTCTTCTGCTTTATAAAGCATCCCAGAAACGATTCATTTCGCAACCCGGCATTAATGAGAAGATCCCCTCTAACAAGCAAACATTGACAAAAAGCGTGGAAGCGCTTGAAATTGACCGGAACGGGCATCTGTGGATCGGCACTCCGGAAGGATTGATCGAATATGATATCAACAAGGACCAGTATGTAACTACCTATACACAGGGAAACGGACTGGCTGGAAACAACATCAAGTCGCTGTTTGCTGATTCAAAAGGTATTCTGTGGATTGGTGCCGGCGATAACAAGGGACTAACCCGCCGGGATAAGGGTGTTTTCACCCAGATCAAGAACGAGGGGGAAATCACGCCCTTCTGTATCACTGAAGACCGGGACGGGAAAATCTGGGTGGGAACTGATTCAAAGGGGCTACTGGTTATTGATAAAGAGGAAATAAAGAAGTACCAGGTAGCGGACGGAATGCTTTCAGATCACATCAACCTGTTATACTGCGACTCGCATAACAATGTGTATGCAGGTACCAATCTGGGTTTGAATAAAATTGACCAGCACAGTAACAAAATTCTTTCCTATACAAAAAGGGTCGGGTTTACCGGCATTGAAACCAAAGAAAATGCATCCTACATGGACAGCAGGGGTTTTCTCTGGATTGGAACGGCAGCAGGTGCAATCAGGTGCGACCTGGATATCCTGGCAGAGGAAGACACCGCAAAGCCCGGTATACGTATCACCCAGATGCTGGTGAAAGGCGATACCACAGATATGCACATCTCCAGAAAATTCACCAGCAACCAGAATGACATCGTGTTTGAATTCAGCAGCATCAGCCTTACCAATCCCGATGGAATCAATTACCAGGTAATGCTGGAAGGCTATGACGAAGACTGGCTTGACCTGAAGAACTCGGGTATTAAAACCTACAATAAGGTTCCTCCGGGCCGGTATAATTTTAAGGTGAGGGCCCGGAACGAAAATGGTGAATGGACAACTGCTCCTGCCACATATAGTTTCAGGATACTGCCTCCCCCATACCGCCGCGGTTTTTTTATTGTATCAGTTATCAGCATTATCATGATTTCCATTGCGGCATATATTAAAATCAGGGAACGTGCGCTGAAGCAGGAAAAGAAAATCCTTGAAGAAAAGGTTGAAGAGCGCACTCATGCTCTATCATTAGCCAATGATCAACTTTCACTGAGAAATCGCGATATTACAGACAGCATAACCTATGCAAAGCGGATACAATTTGCGATTCTCCCTCCAGATATTCCGTATGACAGCACATTCATTCTGTTCAAGCCCAAAGATATTGTCAGTGGCGACTTTTACTGGATGAACAATGCCGGAGGAAAAGAATTCATTGCTGCAGTAGACTGCACGGGGCATGGTGTTCCCGGTGCCTTCATGTCGTTTATCGGATATACTTCGCTCAATAAGATCATCATTGAACAGGGAGTTCACACGCCTTCGGAAATACTGAACAGGTTGAACAGTGAGGTGGCTACCACCCTGCATCAGAAAGGTGAGTCCATTGTGAACGACGGGATGGATATTGCCCTGATCAGCTATTCACCTGACACCGGTATGATTGAATATGCAGGCGCTTTCAATCCGCTGATCATCGTAAGAAACGGAGAGCTCATTGAGATCAAGGCCGATCGTTTTGCCATTGGACGTTCAACAGGAAAAGACAAGTCTTTCACAAATCATGAGGTGATCATAGAAAAAGGAGATTCTCTGTATTTGTATTCAGACGGGTATGCGGATCAGTTCGGAGGGCAGGAAGGCAAGAAATTCAAAACAGCCACATTGAAGGAACTCCTGGTCAATATCAGCAGTTTTGATGCCGACAGTCAACTGAAGATACTTGAAACCACATTTGAAGATTGGAAAGCACGTCAGGAACAAATAGATGATGTATTGATCGTGGGACGAAGATTCTAGCCGACCTTTGACAAAATCCTTTTTTCAGCCATTGCCTTTATAGCCTGGTAAATACTTTGGGGATCAAAGCCACATTCCTGATACAATTCCGCCTGGGTGCCATGATCAACAAATGAATCGTTTACACCAAGCCTCTTCACGCTGGCCTGGTAGCCGTTATCGCTCATGAATTCAATTACCGCACTTCCGAATCCACCGGAAAGTACCCCGTCTTCGACCACAAGCACCTTTTTGAAATTCTTAAAAACAGCGTGAAGACATTCCTCATCAATAGGCTTAACAAAGCGCATATCCCAATGTTCCACTTCAATATTTTCAGCTTCGAGTTTTTTCAGGGCATCCATTGCCAGATTCCCGGCGTTGCCAATGGTAAGTAAAGCTACATCCTTGCCAGACCTGATCATGCGTGCCTTCCCTATTTCCATTTCCCGGAAAGGTTTCTGCCAGTCGCTGTTGCGCCCCTTGCCCCTCGGATAACGGATTGCAAACGGGCCAACATCTTTTAACTGTGCCGTATACATCATATTTCGTAAATCCTCTTCAGTCATGGGCGCACCCACAATCATGTTGGGAATGCACCTCAGGTAGGCAATGTCAAAAATACCCTGGTGCGTGGCTCCGTCAGAGCCAACTATACCGCCGCGATCAATACAAAATACGACTGGTAGTTTTTGAATGGCCACATCATGGATCACCTGGTCATACGCGCGTTGCAGGAAAGAAGAATAAATATTGCAATACGGAATGATTCCCTGGGCCGCGAGTCCGGCAGAAAAAGTCACGGCATGCTGCTCGGCAATTCCTACATCAAAAACG
>CAYVBH010000161.1:0-9004 GCA_964449015.1 uncultured Bacteroidales bacterium | reverse complement strand
ATCTTGTTTTGATCATGTCGGTCAACCCGGGGTTTGGCGGTCAGACATTCATGCCGGCTACTTATGAAAAAGTAAGAAAAATCCGGGAATTGATTGAAAAAACCGGTTCCCGGGCCTTAATTGAAGTTGACGGAGGAGTTGACCTGAGTAACGCTGGAATGCTTTATCAGACAGGCGTGGATATTTTAGTTGCCGGAACAACTATATTCAGTGCTGCCGATCCCAGATCTATGATTGCAGCACTGAAAAAGGCATGAGCGTATAAATCGTCAACAAAATTAAAGTAAAGTATATCCTGGGTTTTGTAAGAAAGAAAATCAACTTTCCGGGATTTAAGATTACATATATCAATATAATGGAATGATTTTTGTACTTTTGTACCAGCGTTCTTTACAAATTGGGGCTGTTCTGGCTTTGACAGCAAATTAGCAGGTAAGTAAGCATGCCGGGCAACGCACAATAACCCGTTAAACTGCAGTGCAAACAATTAAATGGCGAAGCTAATTACGCGCTTGCTGCCTAATCGAACTAAGTAGATTAGACTTCATCCCTTCACAAGGTGTTGGGACGAGCTGTTCCTCCATTACCATGCTTTACGGCGGTGGATCAAGGGGCACATAAAAAGTAAGGCTGGCCTGGTAATGTCTCTTACACCAGGTGAGATAAAAAGAGGATAAGATACAGGTAGGTTGTCCGGTACCGGCCCGTATACGAAAACCAATATCGGAATAAGCATGTAGAAAGCTTATGGGCGGTTTGTTTGGACCCGGGTTCGACTCCCGGCAGCTCCACGAAGTGGAGATAATCCCGACAGAAATCTGTCGGGATTTTTGTTTTGCATAAAACAAACCGGGAGGAGAAATTTGTCCCGTTTAAAATATTTATGTGAGGCACGAACCAGACGGGTTTAGTCGGGAACTCCCGGCAGCTCCACCATTAATCAAAAAAAAGAGGTTGTCTCATTCTGAAACAACCTCTTTTCATTTAAAACAACCCGATAATCAGTTTAAGCATTATAGGTTGACGAGGCGGTATCACCTCCCCTGCCGGTCCAATTGGTATGGAAGAATTGACCTCTTGGTTTGTCTATACGTTCATAGGTGTGGGCGCCAAAGTAATCGCGCTGCGCCTGCAGCAGGTTTGCAGGAAGACGCTCCGACCTGTATCCGTCGAAGTATGCTAATGCTGACGACATCGTAGGTACCGGAATACCATGCTCAACTGCAATAGCCACAACCCGTCTCCATCCTTCCTGAGCTTTCAGAACCGTATCAGTAAAGTAGGGATCCAGCAACAGGTTCTCCAGGTTTGCGTTTCGGTCAAATGCTTCCTTTATTTTTCCCAGAAAAGCGGAACGGATGATGCACCCCCCGCGCCACATCAGGGCAATGCCACCGTAGTTCAGGTTCCAGTTGTAATCCTGTGCGGCACCACGCATCAAGGAATAGCCCTGGGCATAAGATACAATCTTGGCAGCATACAAGGCATTTCTGACATCATTGACCAGTGCTTTTTTGTCTCCTTTAAATGCTGGTGCATTGCGGGAAAGTATTTTGGAAGCTTTCATGCGCTCCTCCTTAAATGAGGACAACGAGCGGGCAAACACTGCTTCAACGATCAGTGTGAGCGGAATTCCCAGGTTAAGCGCTTCAATTCCGGTCCACTTACCGGTTCCCTTTTGGCCGGCCGTGTCCAGTATCTTTTCAACGAGAGGCTTGCCATCCTCATCTTTGAATGCCAGAATATCCCTGGTAATTTCAATGAGGTAGCTGTCCAGTTCCCCTTTGTTCCATTCGGTAAAAATCTCATGCATCTCGTTACAGTTAAGGCCGGCAATATCCTTCATGATATGATAGGCTTCATTGATGAGTTGCATGTCGCCATATTCTATGCCGTTGTGCACCATCTTTACGAAATGTCCGGCACCATTCTCTCCAACCCAGTCACAACAAGGAGTTCCATTATCTACCTTGGCTGAAATAGCCTGAAAAACAGGTTTTACATGTTCCCATGCCTGAACCGATCCACCCGGCATAATGGAGGGTCCTGTTAAAGCACCTTCTTCGCCGCCGGACACACCTGTTCCGATATACAGAAATCCCTTGCCCTCAACATACGCCGTGCGTCTGATGGTGTCGGGAAAATGGGAGTTGCCTCCGTCGATGACAATATCTCCGGGTTCCAGATGTGGCAGAATCTGCTCAATGAGCTCGTCAACCGGTTTTCCGGCCTTAACCAGCATCATTACCTTTCGGGGTCTTTTGATTGATTTTACAAATTCTTCCATGTTATGGGCTCCGATAAAATTTTTGCCCTTACCCCTACCCTGAAGGAACTTATCCACTTTCTCAACCGAACGGTTAAAAACAGCAACAGTAAATCCTTTGCTTTCCATGTTCAACACCAGGTTTTCACCCATGACAGCCAGTCCGATCAGGCCAATATCCGCTAATGAATTCATATTTATTTAATTAAATGTTTCTATAATACATTAAATCCCAGTTTGCGAAAGGTACGTTTGGTTTCAACCGATCCGTTCTCCAGCGCAAGTGTATATGCCTTGAACTCCCTTCGCGGTGGATAATCGCCCCGGAGTTTTTCAAAATCCGAAGGATTCCTGCGCAGTTTCTGATCATCTTCAGTTACATCATAAGTTGCAAGCAGGGCGGTCTTAAGAATATCTTCCTCAGGCAGTCCATTGCAATTGATCCTGATTACAGGATCCGGAGGCGCCGGAATATTATTGGCCTCCCACCCTTCGATTCCCAGGTTAAAGTACCTGCTCAGTTCATCAATTATCATAGCAGTGCCCCGGGCCTTTCCGTCGGCTGAGTAACCTGCAATATGCGGTGTGGCAATATCGCAAAGTGTGAGCAGTTCAAGGTCAATGTCGGGCTCATTTTCCCATACATCCAGTACCAAACCGCCTAAATGTTTATTCAATACGGCCTTTTTAAGAGCATCTCCATCGACTACTTCCCCGCGTGATGTATTGATAATAATGGTCCCCCGGTTGACCTTGCTGAGGAATTCAGCATCAATCATCTGATAGGTTTTATCAATGCCATCCTTATTCAAGGGAACATGAAAGGTGATGATGTCACACTCCCGGATGATTCCTTCGAGAGAAATGTATCCGCAGGCACTTTCATTTCTGACCCTGGGAGGATCACAAAGGTAAACCCGCATGCCAATCCGCTCGGCGGTGTTCACTACCCTGCTCCCGACATTACCTACTCCGACGACTCCCAATGTTTTGTCTTTCAGACTGAATCCTTGAATCCTTGAAAGATTCGCGAGTGTCGAAGCGATGTACTGATTCACCGATGATGCATTACATCCCGGTGCATTCTTCCATACAATTCCGTTTTTTTCACACCATGCTGTATCGATGTGGTCAAATCCTATTGTTGCTGTTCCAATAAATTTGACTGAAGTATGCTCCAGCAAACTTTCATCGCACCGGGTGCGGGTGCGGGTTAGCAGCGCATCTGCATCCACAAGATGTTCACGCGAAATAGTCTTTCCGGGTACGTACACGACATTCGCAAAAGGTTCCAGAACACCTTTCAGAAATGGAATTTTATCATCAGCGACAATTTTCATAATCAGATTTTTCCCAGTATTTTATCTATTGTCAGGTTGGTTCTCATGGCACTTTCACCATTGACGGCGGTTTGTTTTTCGCGCTGAAGATCCTCAACCATATTTTTTATAAACCAGTATTGTATGTTTTCGGGATTCGGAGGAAGGTATTCCTGAGTTCCCGAGTTGCTGAAATGCCTGATTGGTGTAAAATCAAAACTTGAAAACTCCAGCGTGCCTTGAGTTCCATGAACAGTAATCAAGTCCCTGTGCTCATTGTCAGGGGCTGCAAAACACCATTGTCCTGTAACAACTGTTCCTGATTCGTACAAAACCGTAGCCACAACCAGGTCTTCTGCCTCATAAAGGCCTCGTTTGTTAAAGCTTTTTCCAGAAATTTCAACCGGTTTGCCGAAAAGCCATTCTAACAGGTCAAGTTGATGGCAACCCAGATCATAGAAATAGCCGCCTCCAGAAATCTCGGGATTCAGTCGCCAGGGTAATGACGCCGGATCGTAATCTTCAGGTCTTGGTGCTACATGAAAATCTACTTTAACGTACAACAGATCACCCAATAAACAACTTTCAATTACTTCCTTCACTTTAATAAAGTAAGGCAGATATCTGCGGTAATATGCCACATAAAGGGGCATCCCTGTTTTAAGTGATGTGTTAAGCATATTAACACAATCGGTATAATCTGCCGCCATGGGTTTTTCCACGTAGACCGCCTTTCCTTTTTCCATGGCACGAATGGCATATCCGGCATGACTGGATGGAGGTGTAGCAATGTAAACCGCATTAATGTCGGGATCTTCAATCAATTCATCCGCGTTTACATACCAGGCAGGAATTCGATGCCTGACAGCATAATCCTCGGCTTTTTCCGCATTGCGCCTCATCACGGCAAGCACCTGTGATCCGTGCACTTTATTGAAAGCCGGACCACTTTTAAGTTCTGTCACATTTCCACATCCTATAATTCCCCAATTGATCTGGCGCATGAAATCCACTTCTAAAAACTTTGCTAATATAATGCCTTTTTGGTATGTAACAAGATTTTAAGACCAGATTGCCTCAGTGTCCGAAAAACTTCGAAACGCTGCTTTATCAAACATCAAGATTCAGCCATGAAATCCGGTTGTCTGCCTGGCTTCAGTTTACCGTACAATAGCCGGATATCTGACATCATTAATATTATTCAATAATAAATAAACTCTTTAATACTTTTTTCGTATGATCCGAATAACAATAACCTAAGACACGGTTAAACATGAAAAAATCAGCTCTTTACCTGGTTGTATGCCTGCTGGCACAGAACCTTTTCTGCAACACCAACGGAGATCCTATCAAACAACTATTGGACGATTTTCTTTCAAAGGAATGGCCGGTGGTTAGTGCAGCCAAGGAGAAGATCGAGAATCTGGGTTCAGCAGCCATACCTGAGATGCTGGCGCTCATGAACGACTGCCGGATCAATAAGCTTGAGAACACGGGTGATCTGATATTCCCGGGCGCAGAAAAGTATTACGGACATGGCCAGATCATTGATTATGACATTGATAATTTGTGTATCCGCGCGGGATGGCTTCTGGAAGAACTTACTTTTAACAATTTTGGCTTCTCGGGCATACATCTTCCTACCGAAGAACTCATCGGTTTCATCAGCAAAACTTTTCCCGATTATTATAACAATCCAACAAACCGCAACCACATTGACAAGCTGGATGAGACTGGAAAAAGAAAGCTGATTCTTACGTTAAGCATCGAAAAGGCTAAGAAATGGTGGCAGGCAGTTGCAAAACCATGGAACAGGCTTGTAGCTCTTGAACAGAGCTTAAGAAGTATTGATGAAAAAAGCCAGGTTAAAGCCTTGTTTTATTTGCGAAATGGCAGAACTGCCTGTAAAGGGCTAACTCAAAAGTATTACAAATCAAAGTTGGAGAAAGCAATCATGCAGCTTTCCAAATCAGAAACCAACAGGGTTTCAGAAAACGCGAAATTAATTATGCTCGACAGCGATTTTGACTGGTTATCCATTAAACCTGTTAATTAGTTTTCACAACAAAGCATTTTTAGAAAGCTATCTTTGGTTAATTTTGAAAATAAACACAACAGATCATGAGGCAGTTATTCATTTTAATTGCATTTTTATCAATCGGATCAGGAAAGATTTGCGCACAGCAAAAAGAAATCTTTATTAAGCAGATTGAATTTAAACTCAGCCAGGTCAGCGATAAGGATTATGAAAACGAATATTTTATGACTATTAAGCTGAATAAAGGAACAACATACAAGTTCAAAATAATTAACAACCGTGAAAATTTTGCCGGAAAGGCTGTGATGGAACTTCTCGATGCCGATAACCTGGTGCTTACCAATTCTATTGGAGAAAAGTATTTTGAAACAGTTGGTTTTGTTTGTGGCAAAACTGCTTTTTACGATATTCTGATCAAATACAAAGACAAGAAGCCGGGTTATTCAACTGTGGATATTGTAATGATGCAATAGGGATCAGAAATCAAAAAACTCTTCTTTGATGGTGGCATTCATCGACTCACCTTCAATCACATAACAATCATCACCACATTCACCGCGCACCAAAAGTACCTTCAACTTGGTCCCATCAACTGAATAGAGCGTTTTGGAGCCTTTTTTATATTCTGCCCTAACGGCATATTTTTTATCAGCTTTGACATACGCATAAAAAGGAGAATAATCAACAGTGTCTGTTAATACAATCTGGTTATCTTCCACTTCTCCCTCATATACATTTACAATTACATTACCAAACCGGTTGGCTATGGTCAGGTCAATGATCAGATCGGCATATTGTGGCTTTTCGGTATAGCATTCATCACAGTCCACATCGCCTGTGTAAACCTTTTCCTCACACGATCCGGTAATTATCAGCAATAACAGAACAACCAGAGTAAGTCGCATTTTTCTTAAAGTTAGAGCCAGTTCAGAGAAGGAATTCCGCTTCCACTTCTCTGCCTGTTAATTAAAAAATCAAGTGAAATGTTGAAATAGCTCTTCGAATAATCTTCCAACTTCAGATTCAGATATTCGTAGCTAAACTTCAACCTTACAAAACCATATTCAAACAAACATCCGATTCTGGGATTAACTGTTATTCTTGTATCCGGGTTCCGGTTTGAGCCTTTGTATGAACCAAATGTCAGTATTCCACCGAATCCGGCAAAAGCACTGGTAGAGAAATATTTCCCAAAGTGTTGCACAAAGAATGCTTTATCGAGTGACAGGAAGAAGCAGGATCTTTTCTCCCAAAACTGGTAGTACTCATTTTCATTCTCCTGCACCAGAACCTGAACTGCTTTTGGCCGGAATCCATAACCAATACGGGTCATCAGCCTGTATTCCTGTTCATCCATGCCCAATGAAAAGTCAATTCTGGAATCATCTTTATTAAAGGAATATCCGGAACCAAAGCTAAACCTGTTGAATCCCGGACGATGAAGGCCAACTGCCTCGTTATTTTTGAGCAAGGTTACCAGAGATTCATTTCTTGAATTCTGCGCCAGGTTCAACACATTTACCGAACGGTCTACCGAACTGTTCACATCAGCGCCATACCCAATCAGCACCCGGGATGCATCATAATTGCCGGTTGCCACAGCTACGGCAAGCGGAGTATAGCCTTCTGAGTTTTTGCTTTCCAAAAGAGCCCCGTTTACAATCAGCAATTCCATCACATCCGTATTCCCGGCAGTTGTGGCATAGTGAAGAGGCGTATTGCCATTGGCATCGGCCAGATTGAGATCACTTCCTCTTTCCAAAAGGGAGATTACTATTTCATAATTCCCGTATTGTGAAGCCAACATCAATGCATTTCTACCATTTTCATCGGTGGAATTGACATCGGCTCCGTAATACAGCAGCATATCCGGAATATAGAAACTGTCTGCTGCCAAGGCATGCATGAGGGGGGTTACCCGGTCATTGTCAGGCAGATTGATATCAGCTCCATGACGTATCAGATATTCAACTATTGGCAAATGACCGCCTCTGATTGCCGATATCAAAGCAGAATAGCCGTTAAATGGCTTCCTGTTCACATCGGCGCCGTGTTCAATCAATATTCTGACCAGATTGGTATTACCACTTTGTGCGGCATACATCAACGGTGTAACACCTTCATAGGTAGTGGTATTAACAGAGGCACCGCCGGCTATAAGCTTTAATACTTCAGCCGTATCACCCTTGTCGGCACTAATTATTAACTGCCCATCCCTGTCCGAAATACCATTGTACTCTGAACGGTCCTGCTGTGAATAAGCAGGAAGGGCTATCAATAGCCAGATTAAAAAAACAAAGCCCGAAAATATTCTCATATCAGGTGAACACATAACATATACCGCATAATTAACAATTATTTTTGGTATTTTTATAATGGATTTAAAAAGTTTCAAATGAAAGTATTGGAGAACCAGCTTCTGGTTATTTTTGGCGCGTCGGGAGATCTTACCAAACGAAAACTAATACCCGCTTTATATAAATTATACAGGCAAAAACTGCTGTCTCCCCGATATGCAATTCTCGGAGTAGGCCGTACCACCTCAAATACATCTCATTTCAGGGACATTATGGAGGCAGAATTATTAAGTCTTCATGCTGATGAAAAAAAAGACATTACCTCATTTCTCAAGTTGCTGAACTATTCATCCATTGAAACCAATGACATTAAAGGCCTGCAGAAGAGCATAGAAGAAATCAACAACAAGGAAAAGCTTGACGGGAATATTGTGTTTTATCTGGCCACTCCTCCTGTATTGTATGACGTTATCATACAGGGACTTAACTCAATCGGATTAAGTAAAGATGCCTCGGGTTGGCGTCGCATTATTGTTGAAAAGCCTTTCGGATATGATCTTGCAACAGCAAGACAATTGAACAAGACCCTGTTGGATACTTTTAGTGAAGAAAACACTTACAGGATTGATCATTACCTGGGCAAGGAAACCGTACAGAATGTAATGGTCACCCGGTTTTCCAACGGCATCTTCGAGCCTTTGTGGAACAGAAATTACATCCATCACGTGGAAATTACATCAGCCGAAAACATCGGGGTTGAAAACCGCGGGGGATATTACGAAAAAGCCGGTGCCTTACGCGACATGGTTCAGAATCACCTGCTGCAACTTGTTGCCCTGGTTGCCATGGAGCCCCCCACCCAGATCAGTTCAACAGCTATCCGTAACGAAACGCTGAAAGTACTGCAGTCGATCAGGCTAATAGATATTGACAACATCAACAAACAGGTTATCCGGGGGCAGTACACCTCGTCCACCATCAGAGGTGTGAAACGCAATTCCTACCGTGAGGAAGCCGGGGTTTCGCCTGATTCACGTACCGAAACCTATGTGGCACTAAGCCTGTATATCGATAATTGGCGCTG
>CAYVBH010000160.1:0-9011 GCA_964449015.1 uncultured Bacteroidales bacterium | reverse complement strand
TTGCATTTGGCATGTTGTATAGTCCGGTTTCCCTGCTTACCGGTTTGCTGATGAATCAGATTTCGCGCCGGAATGAATATGCTGCCGACCGATTTGTAAAAGACTATAGCAATCCTGCAGCCCTGGTCAGTGCGCTGAAGAAACTTTCGTCTAAAAACCTGAGTAATCTCACGCCACATCCGGCCTATGTTTTCTTTCATTATTCACATCCCACGCTGTTGCAACGAATCAGGGCACTTAAGAAGTAATTCATTCCACAAATTGGGTTGCATGAGCCGATATCTTTTTGTGATCATTTCTTTGCTTCGTGCTTAATTATTTATATTTTTGTCACCCCCGAAAATCATTTCAGGCCTCTTTAGCTCAGCGGTAGAGCAGCGGTTTCGTAAACCGCAGGTCGGGGGTTCAAATCCCCTGAGAGGCTCAAATTGAATATTGCGGCAGTAGCTCAGTTGGTAGAGCGTGAGCTTCCCAAGCTCAAGGTCGCGGGTTCGAGACCCGTTTGCCGCTCTCGTAGAGACGCATCATCATGCGTCTCTACATTTTTACCAATAATATGAACGCAGAAATTATCACCATCGGAGATGAATTGCTCATTGGCCAGGTCATCGATACCAATTCCGCCTGGCTGGCCACTGAACTGAATAAGCTGGGTATCCGGGTTATTCAGATCACCTCGGTGTCCGATACAAGAGAGAGCATCATTGGGGCATTGGATGATGCATCGGAAAGGGCAGAGCTGATCATTACAACAGGCGGACTGGGCCCAACCAGTGATGACATCACCAAACACACACTGGCGGAATATTTTGGCTCAAAGCTTACCAGGAACCAGCAGGTTCTCGGTCATATTGAAGCCCTGCTACAGTCGAGGGGCGTTGCCATGAATGACCGCAATATCAGCCAGGCCGATTTACCCGACAATTGCCAGGTGCTTCACAACAGCGCCGGAACAGCCCCGGGAATGTGGTTCACCAGGAACCGGAAAGAATTTATTTCGCTGCCCGGCGTGCCCTATGAAATGAAGGCCATTTACAAGGAAGCCATGGAGCAGCAACTGAAACAACGGTTTGCACTTACGGCCATCGTGCACAAAACCATACTCACCTGCGGCATTCCCGAATCGCAAATGGCCGTACTGATCAGCGACTGGGAAAAGGCCTTACCCGCCAACCTGAAGCTGGCTTACCTGCCCTCACCGGGAATTCTGCGCCTGAGGATTACCGGTACTGCAACAAATGATGAATCCGGGTTGAAAAACATGATAGACAGCGAAACAGCCCGATTGGAACAAATTATCGGTGACCATGTTTTCGGATATGATGAGGATAAACTTGAAGTGATAGTAGGTAATTTATTAAAAGACAATATTTTAACCTTATCAACTGCTGAAAGTTGCACGGGTGGTCTCATCAGTTTTATGATCACCTCCATACCCGGATCTTCAGTCTATTACCAGGGTGGTGTGGTGGCCTATTCAAATGAAGTAAAAACCAGCCAACTGAATGTGAGCCCGTATTCAATGATCATGAACGGTGCAGTGAGCCAGCCTGTGGTAGAACAAATGGCAGACGGAGCACGAAACAAATTCAACACCGATTTTGCAGTTGCTGTGAGCGGTATTGCCGGACCAACCGGCGCTACAGAAGAAAAACCGGTTGGCACTACATGGATTGCCGTAGCCTCAAAGAAAAGAATTGTTTCACATCTTTATAACTTGGGTGAAGATCGTGGCCGGAATATGCAAAAGGCCGCTATTACGGCACTTTTCATGCTACGAAAAGAGATAATAGATTGTTTATAAATATTTTTATCCGGACTCTTGAATATTTAAAAAAAAATAACGTTCTTTGCAACCTGTTTTTAGAAAGCGTATAAACTGATTATAGAAATGTCAAGAATTTGTCAGATTACGGGAAAAACTGCGATGGTGGGCAACAATGTTTCACATTCCAAACGCAGAACCAAAAGAACCTTTGATGTCAACCTGTTTGACAAGAAGCTTTTCCTTCAGGAAGAGAATCGCTGGGTCAATTTAAGAGTTTCGGCTGCAGGCATCAGGCTCATCAACAAGGTTGGCCTTAAAAAGGCACTGGAAGAAGCCAGAGCCAAAGGTTTTATTAAAAGTATTTAACTTAGCACATCAGGATATGGCAAAGAAAGGTAACAGAATACAGGTGATTCTTGAGTGCACCGAACACAAAAACAGTGGTTTGCCCGGCATGTCGAGGTATATTACCACCAAGAACAGGAAGAATACTCCTGACCGGGTTGAGCTGAAGAAATACAATCCGATACTCAAAAAAGTAACTGTTCATAAAGAAATCAAGTAGTAAGTCATGGCAAAAAAAGTAATCGCAACTTTAAAGACCGGAACAGGTAAAACTTTTACCAAATGTATCAAAATGGTAAAATCTCCTAAGTCCGGCTCGTACCAGTTCAAGGAAGAAATGGTGCATGTAGACCACATCAAGGACTATTTTACTCAAAAATAAGATATCTGAATTTTTGGAAAAATTGGCTTTCTTTGCATAAGAAAGCCTTTTTTTTTCAATACTACTCACATCAATCTGGTCAGGCCGTGGCATTTTTCGGAATATTCAACAAGGCAAACAAAGAGGACCTCAACCATGGTCTCGAAAGAACCAAGGAAAGCGTTCTCAAAAGGCTTTCACGGGCAGTACTGGGCAAATCCATCGTGGATGACGAGGTGCTCGACAACCTGGAGGAAGCACTGATTTCGTCTGATGTAGGTGTTAATACCACATTGCGGATCATCGACCGCATTCAGAAACGCGTGAACCGCGAAAAATTCATGAATACCGATGAATTGAACCGGATTCTCAAAGAAGAGATCTGTGCACTTCTCGAAGAAAACAAGGCGGGACAGTCGGCTGACTTTTCAGCTGACTTTGAACAAAAGCCCTATGTTGTGATGGTTGTTGGCGTAAACGGCGTAGGCAAAACCACTACCATCGGTAAACTTGCCTGGCAATATAAAAGAGCCGGAAAAAAAGTGCTCCTGGGTGCCGCAGACACCTTTCGTGCAGCTGCTGTTGATCAGCTTTCCATTTGGGCCGAACGTGTCGGAGTTCCCATTGTTAAGCAGCAGATGGGCAGTGATCCGGCTTCTGTGGCATATGATACGGTTAGTTCGGCCAAGGCAAATGACGCGGATGTGGTAATTATTGATACAGCCGGCAGGTTGCACAACAAGGTCAACCTGATGAATGAACTTACCAAAATCCGAAGGGTAGTTCAAAAAGTCATTCCCGAAGCACCCCATGAAGTGCTCCTGGTGCTCGACGGGTCAACCGGACAAAATGCATTTGAACAGGCCCGGCAGTTTACGGAAGCTACCCAGGTGAACGCCCTGGCCATCACAAAACTCGACGGCACGGCCAAAGGAGGAGTTGTCATCGGCATATCCGACCAGTTTAAGATTCCGGTCAGGTATATCGGAATCGGTGAAAAAATGGAAGACCTGCATCTGTTTGATAAAAATGCCTTTGTTGAAGCACTGTTTTTTTCCTGATTCTTGTTAATAAATTCCAGGAAAGAATATATTTGATGCGGACAAAGTAACCCTAACGCAAAAAATATGGATTTATTCAGGACGAAACCCATCGGGCAATTACTGGCTGAAGCCAGTGACAAGGATCATGGTCTGAAAAGAGCGCTCGGCGGGACTAGCCTGGTTTTCCTGGGAATTGGTGCCATCATTGGTACAGGCATTTTTGTGCTTACCGGAACAGTGGCTGCTAATTATGCAGGTCCAGCCCTTGTTCTTTCATTCCTCATTTCAGCTCTGGGTTGCGTTTTTGCAGGACTTTGCTATGCCGAATTTGCTTCTATGATCCCAATATCGGGTAGCGCCTATACATATTCCTATGCCACCCTGGGTGAGTTCGTTGCCTGGATTATCGGTTGGGA
Source organism: uncultured Bacteroidales bacterium (assembly GCA_964449015.1). GTDB lineage: Bacteria > Bacteroidota > Bacteroidia > Bacteroidales > UBA10428 > UBA5072. The sequence goes on along the minus strand of CAYVBH010000160.1, from coordinate 5,078 downwards.
CCTGATTTTGGAGTACCTCTTCGCTTCATCCACTGTTGCTGTAGGTTGGTCGGGTTATATGGTCAGCTTCCTGAATGATTATGGTATCCATATACCTGACGCATTATGCAATGCGCCCATCGATCACATCAAGGGACAGGGCTGGATGCTCACCGGAAGCATCATCAACTTTCCGGCCGTGTTCATCATTGCGCTGCTTTCCACACTACTTGTGATCGGTATCAAAGAATCAGCCAAATTCAACAACATCATTGTGGCGATTAAGGTCATTGTCATCCTGCTCTTCATCGGATTCGGACTTTCGTATATTGATACATCCAACTGGACACCCTTTATACCGCCTAATACCACAGGTGAATTCGGGAATTTCGGCATTACGGGTGTGCTCCGGGGTGCAGCTGTCATTTTCTTTGCCTATATTGGATTCGATGCTGTGTCTACAGCGGCGCAGGAAGCCAAAAATCCTCAACGCGATATGCCCATTGGTATTCTGGGATCTTTGCTGATCTGTACTGTTTTGTACGTATTGGTTTCCGGAGTAATAACCGGAATTGAGCATTATTCCAATCTGAATGTACCCGCTCCGCTGGCCCTGGCAATTGATAAAACCGGAGAGGCATTGAAATGGCTGCGACCTTTGATTAAATTGGGAGCCATAGCCGGCCTGAGTTCGGTGATCCTGGTGATGCTGATGGGTCAGCCTCGCATTTTCTATACCATGGCCAATGACGGCTTGCTTCCCAAAAGCTTTTCTAAAGTGCATCCCCGCTTCAGAACGCCCTATATTACCACTATTGTAACCGGTATAGTGGCCTGTTTTATTGCAGGTTTGCTTCCTATTCATATACTGAGTGAACTGGTTTCAATTGGTACGCTGCTCGCATTCACCATAGTATGCATCAGTGTCATTATTTTAAGGAAGAAACGCCCCGATGTAGCAAGGCCTTTCAGAACGCCCTGGGTTCCCTGGATTCCGCTTGCCGGAGCTGCGGTATGCCTGTTGCAGATGTTCAGCCTTCCGTGGGAGACCTGGGAACGCTTGCTGATCTGGATGGCCGCTGGTTTGCTGATATACTTCTTTTACAGCAGGAAGCGAAGCAGGCTGGCCAAAGATGAATGAGTGCTGCGAAAATTTCGTAAGTTGAATGAAAACCGCAATAAACGTTATCACCCTGGGTTGCTCAAAAAACGTGGTTGATTCGGAATTCCTGCTCAGGCAAATCGAATCAAACAACGTGCAGGTTTATCACAATGCCGAAGGTTTCACAGCACAAACCGTGATCATCAATACCTGCGGCTTTATTCAGGATGCCAAACAGGAATCGATTGACACCATTCTCAGGTATATCCGTGCCAAGCAGGAAGGATTGATTCAGCAGGTTTATGTGATGGGGTGCCTTTCCGAACGATATAAAAAAGCACTGGAACAGGAAATACCTGATGTTGATAAGTATTTTGGTGTTAATGATTTAGAAGTTATCATTCAACATGTTGGTTTAAATTACAGGCGTGATCTTTTGGGTGAGCGCCTGCTTACCACTCCCGGCCATTTTGCCTACCTGAAAATCTCTGAGGGATGCGACCGGAAATGTGCTTTCTGTGCTATTCCGATCATCCGGGGTAAACATGTTTCTCGACCCATGGAATTGTTGGTGCAGGAGGCGGGCCTGCTTGCCCAAAAGGGAGTAAAGGAATTGATCCTGGTTGCACAGGACCTTTCCATGTACGGAAAGGATATCTACAATAAGCAGTCATTACCCGAACTGCTCCGGAAACTGTCGGATATCAGCGGCATTCAATGGATCAGGCTGCATTATGCCTATCCGGCCAGCTTTCCGCGCGAGGTAATACGGGTGATGAAAGAAAGAGACAACATCTGCAAATACCTCGACATTCCCTTCCAGCACGCCAGTGACGAGGTACTCCGCATGATGCGCAGGGGACATACGCATAAAAAGGACCTGGAGCTCATTGAATACATTCGAAAGGAAATACCGGAGATTACCCTCCGTACTACCTTTATAACAGGACACCCGGGTGAAACGGCAGTTGCCTACAAGGAACTGAAACGTTTTATTGAAACTACAAAATTCGATCGTTTGGGTGTATTTACTTATTCTGAAGAAGAAGGCACCTGGGCAGCAAGGAAATATACCGACCGCATTCCGGAAAAAACCAAAAAGGCCCGTGCCGGAGAGCTGATGAAATTGCAGCAGAAAATATCTACCGAATTAAATTACAATAAAATAGGTGGCTTATTTAAAGTATTGGTTGACGGTAGGGAAGGGGAGTATTATACCGGAAGAACGGAATCGGATTCTCCTGAAATTGACAACGAGGTCCTCATTCATACAGCGAATAAGAACCTCGTTGCCGGAAATTTTTACCAGGTGCGCATTACCGGAGCAGAATCTTTCGACCTGATGGGTGAAGCCTTGTAATATCAGGCCTCATCTGTCTCACTCAGAGCCGCATCTGTAGCTTCCTCCGCGTGAAGCACTTTCATGGTGACTTCTTCCTTCTTTTTATTGAACCCAATGACTATGGTGTCACCTTCCTTCATGCTCGATTTAATAATTACCTCAGCCATAGGATCTTCCAGGTATTTCTGGATGGCACGCTTTAGGGGTCTTGCTCCAAACTGAACATCATAGCCTTTTTCAGCTATGAAGTCCTTGGCAGTATCCGACATTTTCAGCTGGTAACCCATCGCAACGATTCTTGCGTACAGGCCTTTGAGCTCAATATCGATGATCTTGTGAATATCCTGTTGTGTGAGTGTATTGAAAATTACCACGTCATCAATACGGTTGAGGAATTCAGGAGAAAATGCCTTTTTCAGTGCATTCTGAATCACGCTTTTGGCATATTCATTGGTGGTTTCCTGTTTCGACTTGGTGGTGAAACCCACGCCCTGACCGAAGTCCTTGAGCTGACGGGTTCCAATGTTGGAGGTCATGATCACAATGGTATTCCGGAAGTCGACCCGGCGCCCCAGGCTGTCGGTCAGCTGACCTTCATCGAGCACCTGCAACAGAATATTATATACATCCGGATGGGCTTTTTCAATTTCATCGAGGAGTACCACGCTGTAAGGACGTCTGCGGACTTTTTCCGTAAGCTGTCCGCCTTCTTCGTATCCAATATAACCCGGAGGCGCTCCAACCAGTCGCGATACCGAGAATTTCTCCATGTATTCGCTCATGTCGATGCGGATCAGGTTGTTGAACGAATCAAACAGATATTGCGCCAGCACCTTGGCAAGCTGGGTTTTTCCAACCCCCGTGGGTCCTAAAAAGATAAAGGTACCAATGGGCTTGTTCGGATCTTTCAGGCCGGCCCTGTTGCGCTGAATTGATTTAACAACCTTCTCAATGGCCTCATCCTGTCCGATTACGCTTCCCTTGAGTTCATCGCCCATTTTCAGCAGACGCTGTCCTTCTTCCAGGGCAATGCGTTGAACGGGAACACCGGTCATCATGGCCACTACTTCGGCCACTTTATCGGAATCCACAACCTGGCGGTTTCGCGTCAATTCCTTTTCCCATTTCAGCTTTTCATCTTCCAGTTCTTCCAGCAACTCCTTTTCTTTGTCCCTGAAACTGGCAGCTTTTTCAAAATTCTGATTTTTAACGGCTTTGATCTTCTCTTTCTTGGTTTCCTCAATTTTTTTCTCGAGTTCGATAATCATCTCGGGCACATGAATGTTGGAAATGTGTACCCGGGAACCCGATTCATCCAGCGCGTCAATGGCCTTATCAGGCAGGTGCCTGTCGGAAATATACCTGTTGGTGAGCTTAACGCATGAGTCAATTGCCTCGGGCGTGTAAATCACGTTGTGGTGGTCTTCATAACGTTCCTTAATGTTATTCAGAATTTCCACCGTTTCCTCGGGTGAGGTAGGTTCCACCATTACTTTCTGGAACCTGCGCTCCAGGGCGCCGTCTTTTTCTATTTGCTGCCTGTACTCGTCAAGGGTTGTAGCTCCGATACACTGGATATCACCACGGGCTAAGGCTGGCTTGAGCATGTTGGCGGCATCAAGTGAACCGGTGGCACCTCCGGCACCTACAATGGTATGAATTTCATCGATGAACAGCACAACATTTGATGTTTTTGAAAGCTCATTCAGGATGGCCTTCATGCGTTCCTCAAACTGACCGCGGTACTTGGTTCCGGCAACAATGGCGGCCAGGTCAAGTGTTACCACGCGCTTGCCAAAAAGCACCCGGGATACCTTTTTCTGAATGATTCTTAACGCAAGACCTTCCACGATGGCGGATTTTCCCACACCGGGTTCTCCGATCAGGATTGGATTATTTTTCTTACGCCTGCTGAGGATCTGAGCCAGTCTTTCGATTTCCTTTTCACGGCCCACGATGGGGTCAAGCCGGTCTTCTTCGGCAGCCTTGGTAAGATCGGAACCAAAATTGTCGAGTACAGGGGTATCGGAATTGGATTTGGAACCGGGTTCCGGATTTGACCCCTTACCGCCACCCTGGGGACCGAACGATCCCATAGACTCATCTTCTTCGTGCGGGAAATCGGCCCGTGGCTCATTGTCTTCACTGTCGGTCATGTGCTCGTTGAGCAATTCCTTTCTTACCTTTTCATAATCAATATTGTGCTCCAGCATGATCCTTGAAACAGGGGAGCTTTCATCCTTAATGATGGCAAGCAAGAGGTGTCCTGTATCAATGGTACTTTTCTTCAATGATTTGGCTTCCAGGTAAACCAGTTTCAATATCCGCTCCGAAGTTTTCAGCAACGGCACATTATCAGTATCTGTAACCTTTATCGGACCGGCAGGCGCAATGATCGCTTCAATATCTTTTTTGAGCTGGTATAGATTTGCGCCTAATGAAACAAGTATGTCAATGGCCACACCTTCGCCTTCGCGCAAAATGCCCAGCAACATGTGTTCGGGAGCTATTTCGTTGTTTCCCAGCCGTATCGCCTCTTCTTTACTAAAAGAAAGTACATCTTTTATTCTTTGTGAGAACTTCGCATCCATAAAATATCAATTCGTTTTCTTTTGCTGATTGTGTTTTACAAAGCAAATATACTAATTTATTACT
>CAYVBH010000159.1:0-9050 GCA_964449015.1 uncultured Bacteroidales bacterium | reverse complement strand
TTTTCTCCGTTCAGTGTAAGCCGGAATATGCCCTGGTCTTCCGTGGCAATCCAGTATGTATTAATTTCCTGAGAAGCCTGTATGTCCTGTATTTTTATGTATTCCAACTCAGCAACTTTCACTTTCAGCGAGGCCGTTTTCCCGGCATTGTCAATCGAATAAAGGGTAAGTCCCTCCTGAGAGCCAAGCAGCATGGCGTTTCCCTTGGTCCTGAGCGCTGTATACATGCCCGCTTCCAGCCCGTTAACTTGAGTGCCTTTACCAGTTGCAGAATTATATGCATACATGCCACTATTCAGGGTTGCAATCAGAATAATCCCATCCGTTAGTTCAGCGAAACCGGTGATGGAACTGTTGATTTCTGCTCCTGCAGAAACGAGTTCAAAAGATTTTCCATCATACCGTGCAATACTGCCACTCTGGTAGCCAAACCAAAGCGCACCGCTACTGTCTTTAAAACTGGTGCCAACCACCTGTCCTGCCAGCGTATCAGGTACCATGTCGGTATTGAACTTGAAGCCGTCGAACCGGCACAACCCCATGCCAGTGCCTATCCACACGAATCCCCTGTCATCCTGACTGATGGTGTAAACGAACGGATAGGTGATGCCCTCACTGATTCCGTAATTGGTGATCCTGTATTCCTGTGATTTGCCTGTCAGGGAAACAAGAAAAATGCCCAGAACGAATAAAAAAACAGTTGGTTTATGTTGCATATATTCGAGTATTAATTCTTGGGTGGTACCCTGGTATGTGCAATATCTGACTTGTATTTTGGAACACCACCTATAGGAATTACATAGAATGGCAGCAATTCGCCATACTGGTTGCGGACATTGACCACCACGTTATTGTTCTTTACAGCCGGATTCTTGCGCTTGATAAACTGGATATCCAGGGATGTGTTTTTCTCTTCGTCGAAGATCTTGAACTCGTCTTCAATCCAGTTATCCTCTGCAGAAACCTTACTCAGCTGACCCTTTCGTGCAACCGATACGGTGCGGATGAATCCATCGGAATCCCAATCGAAATTTGAAAGTTTAACCGATATGGTTCTGTCGTCAACATAAGGATAGATATGTGACACTTCAACGGGGTTATCATGCATTCGGAAAGAATATTCATATGCAAATGCATTGGCTCCCTCTATTGGTTTGTTCTCATCGGGTTTGGTCGAAAGGTAAAAACGGTACAAGTTGCCGTCATCTCCAGTAAGACCGTCACAGATTACCTTCAGAACATAGCCGTTGAACTTTTGGATGAATTCTCCTTCTGTGGGATTGAACGGTCCGAAGGTATACCATTTGTTGTCGTATTCAGGTTGATTGCCAAAAGACTTGGCTGCCAGCAGGTTTCCGCTTTTATAATTTCCTGTCGGCTGGGTTTCCTGCGCATCCTTGCCACTGTAACTTTCCTTGCCCCCATATATGGAATAATTCATCCGGGTGTCGAATATGCCATTCAGCTCATCTGTAGTACCACTCACATCCGGATCATAAACACGGATATATACGGGTTGTGAGAAGCTCTTTGGTATCAGGAAAAAGAAAGTCTGGGAGAAATCATCGTCACCCCATGAGGTTCCGGCATTGGGACCAAAGGTCATCAGGTAAGGTATATTTTCATCCCCTGCCGGTACCGGCTGTGCATCAATCGCACCCATCGTAAAAACTACAGCCGATAAAGCGCAAATTAAATATTTCATAGGTAAGAAATCAGATTTTGGTTTGATAAACTGTATGCTATACGATAAAAATCGGGATTAGGTTCATATAACTTGACAAAACCCGCAGAAGTAATTATTTCTTTTAATTCACGACCACAATTTTCTTTGAAACGCAGTTTCTTTGATCTGAAGTTGTTGTGCTGTTCAGTTGACCAAATACACCCAGCTTTACCTGGTAGGTTCCGGGAAAAATATACCTGTGTTTCACAGCGATACCGGAGGCCCTGGATCCATCACCGAAATCCCAGTTATGTCCATTGATCGAAAAGTCTTTCAGAAAAGTTTTTGTACCATCCAGGTCAAATTCTTGGCCAACGAAAACCGTATCCGGGGCAGAAATATAGGCCTGCTGAACCTGTTCAATCACGAGTTCATAAGTGGCCTGGCTCAGCATGACATCTTTGGTGAGTTTATCAACAATGTTTAATTGAACAATATAGGTATCCGGCCTGGCAAAGCAATGTTCCGCTTTCAGTGCCCTGATTAAGGTTCCGTCACCCAGATCCCATTCGTAGGCAAATGCCGTAGTATCAATTTCATTGTTGTTGGGCTCGTAAAATACATAGCAGAATTCTTCCTCTATCTGCTCAACACAACCAACAAGTACGGGTAAGGTTGAATAAACCGAAAAAACATCGGGTGATCCGTCCCGGTCAGTCACGAAATAACCAGTATCCGCATCGGCATTCAGAATGAGCCCGTAATCATCATTTGCAGAGTTTACCGGTGCATCCATGCGCACCGGTTTTTGCCAATGGTCTTCAAGATTAACGGTATAGAAAATGTCCAGGTCTGCACCCTGTTTATGACCCCGCGATGAAAAATAGAGTCTGCCGTCCCTGTGGAGATATGGAAATACTTCGTTTTTTGGTGTATTCACAACCGGTCCAAGATTTTCAGGCTCTCCCCAGCGGCCATTTTCAAGGTTAGCAACATAAATATCGAATCCTCCTGATCCGCCGGGAGCATCGGAGCAGAAATAGAGCTGCTTTCCGTCATCGGTAAGGTAAGGATATCCTGTGTTGTATGCCGAACTGTTAAAGTTAAACTGGCTCAGGTTGGTCCACTGTCCGCTCACCAGATCAGCACTGAATATTCCGAATGTAGTATCTTTCCTTTGCCTGTTGCTGAACTTTGCTGAAACGTCGATAGTGCGGGTGAAAAAAATAGTTTTTCCATCCCGGCTGAAAGTGCAGGGGCCTTCAAACAGGAAGGTGGTAAGCTCTTTGGCGAGCAACCGGGGAATTTCAAACCTGCCAGGTTTTTTCTGCTCGGCGAAATATAGGTTTGTCAGAGGATTGTTGTTTGCATCATGATAGCTCATCAGCACGTCATTTCTTTTATCGGAACAGAACACCAGTCCATTCCCGAAAAAGGCAGGCGCCAGTTCCCTCGACCGGGTGTTGAACGGCAGTCTTTTCACGGTATAATCATCCTGGCCGTACAACAGGGTACCGGCAATAACCAGGAGAAACACAATGCATATATTTTTAAATAAGCCCATCTGCTGCTAAAATATCGTTGGATTAGCTGCCTTCACCTTGTATCCGAAATTGTATTCCAGGGCAACCTCAATCGAGTTCCTGTTATAGGAATTCAGTTCATTGATTCCGTAATCGTAAGCAATACCGACCCTGAGCTGGTAAGTAATTTTGTAATCAACAAGCATTACGATGGCTTGTTTGGTTCGATACGAAATCCCGGCTCTCAACGCATCTTTGTACATCACGCTGACACCCAGATCGGCAATCAGTCCGCCTGCTTTTTCATACACCGCCATTACCGAAGGCTGAGCCTGCCAATCAGGAGTCAGGTCTACCTTGTATCCTGCCGTAACATAGTAGGCATATTGTTCAAAGGAATGACGGGCAATGATTTCTCCCGAATTATTGGATTGGTAACCCAGCAACAGGGGAACTGACAGGCCCGCATAAAACCTGTTGGTATAATAATAGGCGCCCACACCAAAATTGGGCAGCAGGTAGCTGAAAGAGTTATCATTGAAATGGGGATCATTGCCCAGATCAACCTGGTCAAATTTTCCGGTTCCCACACCGCCTTTCAGTCCCAGTGCCAACTTGCCGCGTCCCAGCTGAAGCCGGTGGGCATAGTTCAGGTAGATGCCCGTGTATTTGCGCAGGCCGATGCTTTCATTCATCACCAGCAAGCCCAGCCCCATCCTGGTATTCTTATAAGGAGTATGCACACTCACAATATTATATGCAGGGGCACCATCAAAGCCCATCCACTGGTTGCGGTGCGATAGGGTAAAGCTTAACACATCCCTGCTGCCCGCATAGGCCGGATTCACAGCCAACCCGTTGAAAGAATAATGGCTGTAAAGCAGCGCTTTTTCCTGCGCATTTAATGCTGCCGTTAAACCAAGCGCAAATAATATAAGAAATAAACTGCGCATTTATCTGATGATTTCCACAAATGATCTGAACTGAACTTCCTGTTGCTTGCCGGCAACCTTGATATTGGCAATATAAAAATAAGTACCCTCGGGCAATTCAACTCCGTCACTGTTTTTTCCATCCCAGCGGTTGTCTTCACCCGAATCATAATTATCTGATTCATAAACCAGCACTCCTGCGCTGTTGAATACCTTCAAGGTGATTTTCTCGGCATTTACAGCCCCTATTCTAAAATATGGATTGAACTCATCATCATTCGGAGTAAAAGCTTTTACAATATTCAAAGGTGTGATGCTGATGTTCATGCTGTCGGCAACCGCCTCACAATTACCGTTAGTCACTGTCCATTTGAGCGATGTATTCTTTGAAAGCTCACTGACAACAGCGTCAGGCAGTGCCTCATCGTCAAACTCAGCTGAACCGGATATGACGGACCATTTACCACTTCCTGCGGAAGCAGGCATTGCACCGAGGGTTGTGGTATAGATGAAATCAAGTACCTGATCGGGTCCTGCATCCGGTGTTGCAGGAGGCTCATAGAAAATCACTTCAACCTCATCCGTATCGGTACACCGCCAGTTGGTTTCGGTCCATGTGAATACATAAGGGCCGTAAGCATCAACAACAACTTCGCTGCTTTCTGAAGATGCATCTTCAAACACCGCTCCAGCTGCTGTCCACAAACCCGTTGATCCGGCGACATCCTTTACGGCATTAAGAACATACCTGTCGCTGCAAACCGCCTTATCGGTGCCAGCACTGGCAACAGGCACTTCATGTATGGTAGCTGGAATTACCGAATTAAATAAACTGGGATTTGCATAACAGCTACTGTCATCCTTAATGGAGGCAATGATAAAGGTTTGGGCGGAAATGACCGGGTTGAATAATACAGAATCGAGGCTTCCGCTGATACCGGCTCTGGTTTTGTTGCCCAAACTGCCTCCGTTTACTGTGACGTCAAAGGGCTTGTTACCTGTGACATTGAATTTCACATAGAGATTCTCGCCTTCGCAGAGTTCCTCGTTGCTGATCACAACATTACCCTGAGGTAGTGGGTTGATCCTAACTTCAACGGCATTGCTGGTGTCAGCGCATTCATGTAATCCCGGAGATGAAAAGACGACCCTTCTGAAAAAGGTTTTTTGGGTGAGATCGCCAGATTGCATGTTCTGACCGGTTTGGGCGAGCGCGAGCCACGACACCTTATTGGAGCTTTGCTCCCACTGATAGGCATAGGTCTCAAACCCATGAATGGGCTGCGATCCGTTTAAGGTAACGGGAGTGTTGAAGCAGGTATAGCGAACTGTGGCACCGTTAATGTTGTTGTTGTCAATGGGCAATTTCACTACAACGGTTTTCACAACCGCTGTTGTATCAATACAGGCATTATTCTTTCCGGAATAAACAATTCTCCTGTATGAGGTGGTATTGGTTAACCGGTCAACCGTAAGGTTCATTTTGTTGCTGCCGGACACATTTGACCAGGGGTCCTGATCTTCTTTTAACTGCCAGGAATAGGAATAGGTTCCGTTACCGCCCTTTGGTTGCATCGCATGCAACGTGCCCGGACTGGTATTCATGCAGATGGAGGTGTCTTTTTCGGAAGAAAAACTGTTGTTTTCAATTCTGGGAAGAACCAGGATGGTCCAGGTGTTACTTGTATCGCGGCACCAGGCTGTGGAATTTACCACGCGTCTATAAAAGGTGGTATCAGTCAAAACGCCGGGATCAAAACTTATACTGGTTCCGGCAACGTTCCAGGTAACCTGGTTGGTACTTTCTTCCCATCGGTAAGTGTAACTGCCATTTCCGCCTGAAGGAGCAGGAACAACGCCATGTAATAGCTGGGCATTGGTGTTGTAACAAATAGTATCTTCTCCGGTGATCAGGTTATTGCCGATTGCAGGATATACATAGATTTGAAGGCCGCGGCTTATGTCAACAATGGTATCTGAAGTGACCACGCGTCTGTACCAGGTTGTCTGCGTTAATGCAGGGGGCTGAAAAGAGAGAAGAGAAATGTTGGTACCGCCGGTGACCGGTATCCAGGAAATATTGTCAGTACTTTGCTCCCAGACATACGTATATTGTCCATTACCCCCTTTGGGTTGGCTTGCGGTAATCAATTTGGGTATTTGACCGGCACAAATGGTATCTTTCCCCCTGAGTGTGTTAAACAGGAAACCGTTTAACGGAAGCCTCAGCTTTTTCAACCTAACGCCGTGGGTTCCGTCATTACCGCTTTGAGCGAGACAAGTTACAGTGCCGTGTGATCCAGCTGCTGAATCAATCACTGCGGACATCGTGGAACCGGCATGCCAGATAATACCCCCGCTTCCGCCGCCGCCCGATCCGGTGCAGTTTTCTCCGGTGCCTAAAGTAGATCCGCCATTACCACCACGTATTTGAATAGGTATGGGACTGCCCGAATAACTGTCGGCATCAATCAATACGGTACCACCGGCTCCGCCACCGCCTCCGCTACCTGTGGTTTCTGCTCCAGATTGTCCGTTAGCCAGAATGTAACCGCCATTCCCAACCAAAGTGCCCGTAATGACAATGACAATACCACCGCCGTTGCCTCCGGGAGAAGGTGTTGCTGAAGCCATTTGAGTGCCGCTACCGCCGCCGCCTCCCATTAAAATTTTTGCACTGTCGAGGTATAGTTCAAAGCAACCTTCTCCACGCCAGCCACCTGAAACTGATAATCCAGTGCAGAAAGCTGCTTGGGCTCCACCGTCACCACCCTCATTGTAATTGCTTCCTCCTCCACCTCCGGAATACCTGCCGTTACCGCCACCTCCTCCGCTGTAATTGAAGGCTGTGCCCATGGTATAAGGCCAGGCTGTAGTAACTACACCTTCGCCCTTATATCCGGAATACCCGGTTTCAGTTGGCAGAAAATACAAGATATCTTTAACAGTGGCACTCACATCGTTCCTGCAAAGTCCGCTGTAATTTTCAGCTGGCATGGCGCCACCCCTGAATCCCTGGTAACTGACATTAATGTTGCTGTTGAGCTTAACCGAATCGGAACCTAAAATGGCTACTATCCCACCTACTTGACCATCCCATGCCCTGGCGGTAACCGGACCGTTTACAGTAATCGTTTCTCCCTCCACAAACCTGACCAGTTGGATCTTTTCATCAGCATCATACTGATTGGAAAGGTTATCGGTAAAAACTATATAGGAAGTAGGACCAACAATCACCTCATCAACCTGAAGCACTTCATAACGTCCGGTATTATTTTTCTGTTTTTTAACCCGCTGTTCAGTTACAAGAAAGCCCGGACCATCCATCAACTCAACTCCTGTCATTTGAATCAGTAATACCTTATCTCCGGGCTTGAAATTACTTAAATGTCCGGTAATTGTTTCCGTAACACTAACCCTATCTGTGAAGACAGCATCAACTTTGAGGTAATGATTTGGAGAGCCTGATATACTGATGTTTTGAGATATGCTCGCCGAAATGATCAGTAAAAGGCCTGATATGACAAATAGGATGCGTTTCAAATTGCCAAAATTGGGTTTGTTTGATGCTAGTTGTTCTTCAAATATATAAAAATAGCATCTTGCTCATATGTTAATTTACTAACATTTAACTCATACTGATAAAACCGACACAAGGTTTCAATCATTGCGGTTTTCTTGCTCTCCCGGGGCATAAACAGGAATCTCAAAAACAAATGTTGTGCCAAGATTTACACGGGTTTTAAAAGTAATGTTTCCACCAAACGATTCGATAATGCTTTTCACAATCGACAAACCCAAACCCATACCGCTAGACTTGGTAGTAAAGCTGGGGGTAAACATTTTGCTCTGCAGTACTTCAGGAATTCCTTTCCCATTGTCGGTAATACTTACTCTCACCATGTTGCCGTTCAGGATGAGGCTGATGCCTACTTTTCCCTGCCGGTTATCAGGTATGGATTGAATGGCATTCTTGATCAGATTGATAAACACCCTTGAAAGCTGCTCTTTATCTGCGAATACTATAATTTTATCACTTTCATGTTCAAAGACAAAATCTACATTCTCGGTATTTGCAAACAGGTTCAGCGTCGATCTCACCTTGTCCACTATATTGATCTTCTCGTTAGACGCCTTGGGCATTTTGGCAAAATTGCTGAATTCAGAGGCAATAAACGAAAGATTGTCTATTTGTTCAATCAGGGTGCGGGTCACTTTGTCGAGGTATTCCTCAAAATTCTCACGGTTATCCTGCCAGGTTCGCTGCAAATGCTGAACACTCAGTTTCATAGGAGTGAGCGGGTTTTTTATTTCATGGGCAATCTGCTTGGCCATTTCGCGCCATGCGCTTTCGCGCTCCGAACGCGACAGCATTTCAAGACTCTTTACCAGTTCCTGAACCATGCGGTTGTATTCATCCACCAATCCGGCAATTTCATCATGACCATCATAATAAATCTGCTCATTCTTCCGGCCAATTTTGATTTCACTGAATTTCTTCTGAATCAGTCGCAACGGCCGGGTTATCTGATCCGAAATGAACGCTGTCATGGCAATGGTAATCAGAATCAACAATACATAAACATTGATAATAGCCACCACAAGCGTGGTAACATCATTTCGCAATATATTCTGCCTGGTAAAATAGGGCAGGTTGAGGTATGCCAGCAGCTTGTTCTGTGCGTTGACGAAAGGAACATAAGCGGACAAAAACGTCATGCTGCCCACGTTTTCAGGGTGAATAAACTCAGCTTGTTTTTCGGTTACCATTTTATTGTAAGCCCTGGGGTCCATCTTCCGCCCCAGGATGCCCTTGTCAAAAAGATCCGACCGGGAAGTGGCCAGCAAATTACCGTTCGGATCAAACAGGTTGATGTCAGAATAAAATACATCTGAAAACTTGATCAGCAACTGGTTCAGGCTGGCATA
>CAYVBH010000158.1:0-9069 GCA_964449015.1 uncultured Bacteroidales bacterium | reverse complement strand
GCTCATCTCAGCGGAGTATTTTAATTAACGACCGGTCATTGATTTTCTGGTATCCTTGGGTAATTACCCGGTCTCCTATTTCAAGACCACCGGTAATGATAATGCTTCCCTGTGCAGTTAATGCTCCTGTGTTGACGTTACGGCGTAACGCCTGTGAAGCAATTGAGTCAGCAACATAAACATAGCTCTTGCCTGCAGCGTCAACCATTACTGCCTGTTGCGGTATACAAAGAACTTTACCGGCGTCGTTACTGCCTATAAACACATTGCATAACATACCCGGTCTGAGCCGGTCACCGTTGTTGTCGATGGTGATCTTAATTTCGTAGGAATGGGATATGGGATTGGCCACAACACCTTTTTGCACCACCTTGCCGTTATATTGGTCATTATTCAGAGCAGGCACGTATATAACCGCCGGTTGGCCCTTATTAATATCGGCAATCTCGTTTTCAGGAATGGCCACCTTGATGTTTATTTTGTCAATGTTCACCAGAGTCATTACCGGAGAGCCTGGTACGACATTCATCCCCGGTTCAGCCGACCGGGTGCCAATCATACCAGAAACAGGAGCAAGCAAACTGCAGTCATCAACATTTTTCTGTGCTACCTCTGCAGCAGCCTTGGTCTGTTCCAAACTCGTTTCGATTTCAATCATTTTTACTTCGGGCAGGCTTCCGTTTTTATATACACCAGAAAGCCTCTCATAGGCATCCTGTGCTTGCTTTTCTTTTGCCAGTGCTGCTGTAAGAATATTCCGGTAACTTGCCGTGTTCAGTGAAGCCAGCAGCTGCCCCTTTTTTACGGTTTCTCCTTCACTTACCATCACTTTTTCGATGGTTCCGGCAGTAAGAAATGTAAGGGGAATCGACTGGAATGCTTCTGCCACGCCCACATAATTGCTCTGTTCATTTGTTGCTGCGTAATCAACAGCCATCACTTGTACCGCGATTGTGTCGGAAGTAATGGCTGTGTTCACTTGTTCGTGTCTGCAACTGCACAGGCACAATATGAGTAATCCTGTTGTAGTTAATAGAGTATATTTCATAAAGTTTTTAGTTGGAATTTGTCACTATAAGGTATTAAAATAAAAGCGTAACTCCAAAAAGAACAGACTTGTTCCGATCATCAGGCTGTGATTCCAGCACCTCGGCAAGGCCAAGAGAATACCTGAAACCTATTTGTATCTGGTGTTTCCCTGCAGAAGTCTGAACTCCGCCTCCAAAAGTCCATCCCCAGTCGGTTGAATTGATATCCTCTTTATCCGGCGCGGTCAGTGATTCAGCTCCTTCAAGTGTGAGCGCATTTTCGGAATAGCATCTGAATCCTGAATAAAGACCTGTAACTCCATATAACCTTGTATCACCGGTAACGGGAAGGGAGCCTTCAATTAAAAGGGGAACCGTAAGGTAATGGTACATGCCGGTAATTTTCTCATACCGGTTTACAATTTCCTCATCCTTTCTGAATCCCTTTTGCTCATATACAAGGCCCGAACGAATCCCGAAAGTTTCATTGAATGCGTACTTCAATTCGATACCTCCACCAAATCCCGTCTTCAGTGCTTCGTTGTCATACAGATTGCCGGGTTCCGACAAAGTCGAAACATTCAGTCCGGCTGTTACTCCCAGTCTGAATTTTTGGCCGTAAAAGGGCAGGGTACTCAGAAAAACCAGTGCGATCATAAAAACTAAATTTCTTTTCATTGTATTGATATTAAAACGTTTACATATAATATATATTTATATAATTCGACCATATAAGTAAAATGGTCGAAATATCTCCAAAAAAATTTATGGTCTCATAATTCCGTAGAACAACACATTCAGCAATTCTTCCAGGTTATTCTCGGCATCTTTACGCTTGTTCGACCAGAACATGGGAACCTCGAGTCCTTTAAGTGCGGTCACTATAGCTATTGAAGCCAGCTCCGAATCCTTCACGTGAAACACCTTTTTTGCCACACCTTCCTCAAGGATGGTTTGAAGCAGCCTGACCTCTTCCCGGTCGTATTTATCCCGGATCCGGTTGATTACCTCCAAATGACTCACTACTTCAGACCGGATAGCATCATAGTAATTGGTCACCTTCCGGAAAGTCTTCATGCGCGTAAGAACGTAGGTCTTCAATTTCTCAGCCGGATCATCAACCTGTGAAATGGCTTTGGTAACCTCCTGTCTGAGAAAACCGGCCTCATGTTCAATCACTGCTTCATAGATTTCTTCCTTACTCTTAAAGTAATAATATATGGAGCTTTTTCCCTTACCCAAGGATTGGGCAATTTCATCCATGGTGGTTTTCCTGAAGCCAAACCTGTTAAAGATATTCCTTGCAGCAGCAATGATCTGATCTTTTATTTCCAACTTGCAAGTTGACATTTTTATAATTCGACTAAAATAGTAAAACGGTCCAAAGGTACAAACAATTTTCAAAATAAAAAAAATTTTCTGGTTTTTTTCGGACCATGATCCGATTTGGCTCATGTTTCTTAAAATTCTGTTAATTATCTCAATACCTTTCAGCAATTCCTTCAGTTTTTTATATCTTTAGTTGCTTCAATCGGTCAAACCATTTCGCGTTCAATACATACGGGTATGCTTCTTTCAGAAAACCAATCAGACCTTACCGGCATGCTGCCCGACCAGATCGAAGGCTGGCAGGCTGAAAAAACACTTATACTCAACACGCCCTCGGATTTGTATAATTACATTGACGGAGGCGCTGAGTTATATATTTCCTATGGATTCGGACAGGCCTTAAGCAAAACATATACAAAAGAAGGGAACCCGGAAGTTCTTGCTGAGGTTTATGATTTACTTGAAACAAGGAACGCTTTCGGAGTTTTCACACAAACCCGCGAGGAGGAAGAAAGCCTATTTGGACAGGGTACTTATTCACTTCCGGGAGCTGTATTCTTTTGGAAGGGAAGGTTTTATATTTCCCTTTCAACCTGGGATGCCACCCCCGAGGCAGACCGCTTCATTAAAGTATTGGCATCGCACATCAGCTGTGCCGTAACTCATGAAGGTGAAAAGCCAGCTGTAGTTAGTTACCTGCCCCTGGAGGGGCTTATTCCTCATGGCTACAAATACTTTCATCATACAGTCTGGATGAATGCCTTTTTTTTTGTCAGTGACCACAATGTTCTGAATATTGATGAGTACACGGATGCGGTTCTTGCCCGGTATGCACAGGGAGAGGGAAGGATTTACCTGCTCATGGTTCAATATAAAGATGGCACATCAGCCGGAAACGCTTTTGACAATTTCGGAAAGGAGTTTTTTCCGGCGGGATTGAAAGACGGTTGTGTCAGATTACCCGATGGCACCTGGCTGGCTGCTGCCAAGTCCTGCAGTCTGGTTGTTGCCGTCTTTAACGGTAAAACCGGTGATGATGCCAGAGAGTTGCTCATATCAGTCATAAATAATTTCAGTTCTCACTGAATTTTTTAAACCATAAACAACAATACCTATGCATAACAAGCTGACGCGTCGAAAAATGATTTCAAATACAGCCAAATTTGCGTTGGGAAGCACCTTGCTGATGAACTCCCCGTTACCAGCATTTGGCAGGAATTCTGAAAACAAATCTCGTGTTATCCTGGTTAGGAACCAAAAACTGCTCACTGAAGCCGGAGCAATTGACAGTCAAATACTGGAAAAAATGCTGGATGAAGCTGTTGTAAAGCTTACCGGCACTGTTTCTTCAGCCGAAGCATGGAAGCAGATCATCAAGCCCGATGATGTGGTGGGAATCAAGTCGAATCACTGGGAACAGCTGCCCACACCAAAGGAACTCGAAAACATACTTAAAGCAAAAGCAATTCAGGCAGGAGTTGATGAAAGCAACGTGAGTGCAGATGACAGGGGTGTTCTGAGAAACCCCGTATTTAAAAGAGCAACGGCACTCATCAATGCCAGGCCTTCCCGTACCCATGCTTGGTCTGGTGTTGGTTCACTGCTGAAGAATTACATCATGTTTACACCAAAACCTTCCTCTTATCACGACGATTCCTGTGCAGATCTGGCCACGCTCTGGGAACTCCCTGAAGTAAAAGGGAAAACCAGGCTGAATATTCTTGTGATGATTACACCCTTATTTCATGGAGTTGGTTCGCATCACTTCAGCAAGGAGTTTACCTGGCCTTATCAGGGAATTTTGGTCGGATTTGATCCGGTTGCCATAGATGCCCTAGGTGTAAAGATATTGCAGGCCAAGAGAAAGGAATACTTCAAGGAAGACAGACCATTGAATCCGCCTGCAAAACACGTGTTCCTTGCGGATACCAGGCACCACCTCGGAATTGCCGATTATTCCCGGATTGACCTGGTGAAGGCAGGCTGGGGTGAGGGTATCCTTATTTAGCTGAGCTAAGCCAAGTTCAATACTTTTAAGCCCGAATACCAGAAACCAATTTTCTATGAAAAATCGCACGTTGTTCTTTTTAGGTTTGCTCTTTCTCTTTGGAATCGAAAGCTTTTCACAGGGTACAGCAAAGAGTGATTCAACTTTACCTGTACACCTGAGACCTAAAAGAATATATAATACGGTAAGGCTTTCAACCGAAAAGCCGGTTGTTGATGGGGTATTGGATGATGCATGTTGGGAAACCGGTGAATGGGCAGGCGATTTCACTCAGTGGGTACCTAACGAAGGGGCGAAACCTTCGCAACCTACCCATCTTAAGATTTTGTATGATGATAAAAGTATTTATGTTGCCATTCGTGCCTTTGACAGCGAACCTGAAAAAATCGACCGCAAAGCCGGCCGGCGTGATGAATTTACAGGTGACATAGTCGGCGTGTGTTTCGACAGTTACCATGATCAACGCACCGGTTTTGAATTTGATGTCACGGCTGCGGGTCAGAAATGCGACGTGTTGCTTACCAACCCTTCTAATCCCAACATGAACTGGAATGCTGTATGGTACGGCAAACGGGCTTTTGAAGATTCGGCATGGACGGTTGAAATGGAAATACCTTTCAGCCAGCTCCGCTATAGTGCTGACGAGGTGCAGGTTTGGGGAATGCATTGCTGGAGATGGATCAACCGGTTTCAGGAAGAAAGTGACTGGGAGGTTCAGTCTTCTACAGGCCCCGGTACACTTTATCTTTTTGGGGAATTGCACGGAATCAGCGGACTGAAAAAATCACGCCGCATCGAGCTGATGCCTTATGGTTCGGGAAAGCTGCACGCTTTTGAAAAAGAAGAAGCCAATCCTTTCGCCGATGAGGGTTATAAACTTACCGGAAATATCGGGCTTGACGCCAAAATAGGACTTACTTCCAACCTTACAGTCGATCTGACCCTCAACCCTGATTTCGGACAGGTGGAATCTGACCCTTCTGTGATGAACCTTACCGCATTCGAAACTTTTTTTGAGGAAAAACGGCCGTTCTTTCTTGAGGGAGCCAATATTTTCAAGTTCGAATTCGACGATGACATTATCTTTTACAGCCGGCGCATTGGCCACACACCATCTTACAGACCCATCCTGGGTAATAACGAATTTCTCGACTACCCCGATAACACCACCATCATCAATGCTGAAAAATTCAGCGGGAAGACCGCAAAAGGACTTTCAATAGGTGTAATTCACAGTATTACAGCCGCTGAAAAGGCAAAAATCAGCACGCCTGAAGGTAAAAGCAAATTTACTGCCGAGCCACTTACCAATTATCTGGTTGCCCGTGTACAGAAAGATTTTAACCAGAGCAATACCATATTGGGCGGTATCTTTACCTCAACCAACAGGTTCATCAACAAGGATTATCACGAATATCTTAACCGTGAGGCTTATACCGGCGGACTTGATCTGTTGCACTATTGGAATGATAAAGAGTTTTTTGTAGACGCCAAATTCACGGGAAGTCTGATCCAGGGTGAATCTCCAGCTATCAGGGAATTGCAAACCGCCTCGGCGCGCTATTTCCAAAGGCCGGACGCCGATTACCTGGATTTCGATACCACCCGAACCCAATTATCGGGTTTTGGCGGCAAGATAAAGATTGGCAAAGGATCTAAAGGCCTGTGGCGATATTCGGCTGAAGTGAGCTGGAGGACACCTGGTTTCGACCTGAATGATGTTGGCTACATGCAAATTGCCGACCAGATCAGGGAAAAAAATAACCTCTCTTACTTTGTCAATAAACCGGTTTCCATATTTCGTACCTATAATATTAGTCTTTATCAGGATAATTATTGGAACTTCGGAGGCGATCACCTGGCATCCGGTGCAGGCTTGAATTTGTATTTCGAATTTCTCAACAAGTGGTCAGTATCCCCGGGTATCAATTTTTATGGTACCGGTACCGATACCCGCATATTGCGTGGTGGTCCGGCAATGACCACTCCAGGCTTCTGGACTGGCAATTTTAATATAAAAACAGATTATTCGAAACCACTTTACTTTTTCGTGAACACCAGCTATTCCAAGGCTGCCGACAACCGGCAAACCACCTATTCGGTTGAACCCGGAACTACCGTTCAGCCTTTCAGCCGCCTGCGGCTTTCTTTAAACCTGAATTATGAAGAGAATACCGACCAGTTGCAATATGTAGGTGCAGCATCGGTATTAACAGACTACAGGTACATTCTGGGTAAGGTTGATCAGAAAACGCTCGGACTGACCTTTAAGGTTGACCTGATCCTTTCACCCGACATTTCCCTGCAATACTACGGGAGTCCTTTTGCCTCCATCGGCAAGTTCAGCGATTTCAAGAATGTGACCAATCCTAAAGACAAGGAATACCGCGACCGGTTTGAGATGATCTCCGGCATAACACCCGACGGTGATTTCATGCAGGTTGATGAGAACGGAGACAACCTGCCGGAATATGCTTTCAGAAACCCTGATTTCAACTTTTACCAGTTTCGGTCGAACCTTGTTTTCAGGTGGGAATACAAACCGGGTTCACAAATCTACCTGGTGTGGTCGAATGATAAAACGGAACACCTGAACCCGGGCGGCTATGCAATTCGCGACATGGCCGACAGAATTTCCGGCGCCACCCCGAACAACATTTTCATGGTCAAGTTCAATTACTGGTTCTCGCTGTAATACTTCTCCTACAGACATAAAATACAACGGGAATGCATTCGCGGTGTCAGGTCATTTTTAGGTATATTGAATATATATACCATAAAATTTACTATTTTTGCATTCCATATGCAAATCTGAGAAACAAGAACTATGAAAAAGCCCAAAAACTGCCTCTCAATCGATGAGATCAGAAAAGAAATTGACACCATTGACAAGCAAGTTATCGAATTATTGGGTGAGCGTTTTCAGTATATCAAGGAGATTGTACGTTTTAAAAAAGATGAGGAAGATGTGCTTGCTCGCAAACGCTATGAGCAGGTAATCGAGATCCGTCGGAACTGGGCAATGGAAGAGGGATTGAACCCTGATGTGATTGAAAAGGTATATCAAATGCTGATGCAATACTTCATTGAGGAACAGAAGCGCATTTTGAAACTAGGATGAATAATTGCTAACGGTTATCTTAACCCCTATAGACCAATAAAAACCAATACACACTGACATGTACCGTAAGGAAATTAAAGTAGTTGATTGCACCATCAGAGACGGAGGATTGATGAACCACTGGCGCTTTGACGATGATTTCGTGAAGACTATTTATAAATCCTGTGTGGAAGCAGGTGTGGATTACATGGAATTTGGCTACAAGAGCAATGACAAGTATTATTCGCGTGAAGAAAACGGTCCATGGAAATTCTGTGATGAAGCCGATCTTCGGCGCATAGTAGGCGATAACAAAACCAGAACAAAGATTTCTGCCATGATCGATATTGGCCGGATTGATCTGGATTCCATCAAACCAAAAAAGGAAAGCCTGATCGATATGATTCGGGTTGCATGTTACATTCACCAGATTGATAAAGCCATCCAGCACGCCGAATATTGTCTTGACAAGGGCTATGAAGTAACCATCAACCTTATGGCTGTATCCCGTGTCATTGAACCTGACCTTGATGAGGCGCTGAAAGATATTGCCAAATCAAGGGTACCAACATTCTACCTGGTTGACAGTTTTGGTAGCCTGTATTGCGAGCAAATAGAAGCCTTAATGAAAAAGTACACCGAAGCACTCCCGGGTAAAACCATTGGCATTCATGCCCACAACAACATGCAACTGGCTTTTTCAAATACTATCACTGCTGTTATTCACGGTGCCAACATGCTCGATGCCACATTCCTGGGATTGGGGCGTGGTGCCGGCAACTGTCCGATGGAATGCCTGATTGCGTTCCTGAAAAATCCGAAATACAGACTTTTACCAATACTCGACGGTATTCAGAAAAAAGTCTATCCACTCCAGAAACAGATTTCCTGGGGCTATCATATCCCTTACCTGATCAGCGGATCAATGAATGAACATCCCAAGGAGTCTATGGAGTGGATGGAAAGCGACAGGAAGGACGACTTTGTGTCGTTTCTGAAAAAAATGCATGATAAGGAATTGCTGGAATAGCTTCATATGCTTGCCTGATTAGGATTATTAAGCGCTTCCGAACCTTTTCACTGCCTCATTCAGAATCGCCTCTGTGGCAGTTGCTCCAGCGCGTGTTGCCCCGGCGGCTTTCATCTTCAGCAGGTCGTCGAGCTTACGTATGCCTCCTGCACATTTTACCTGAACCTTCGGACCCGAGTGTTTCCGCATGAGTTCCACATCGGCAACAGTGGCTCCATTATAATTGTAATCACCGTGGGGAAGCTTCACATAACCGTATCCGGTGGAGGTTTTCACAAAATCGGCACCCACACGTGTGCAAATCTCGCAAAGTCTTATTTTATCTTCCTTCCTGGTAACATAATCTGTTTCAAAGATTACTTTAACTACGGCTCTATTGCGGTGACAGGTATCAGTGACTTCTTTTATTTCCTCCTCTACATATTTCCAATCGCCTCCCAGCACCTTGCCTATATTAATCACCATGTTTTTAATGGCAGGGCCGATTTCATCTCTGTCGTCCGTTATGGGAGTTTCGATGTTAATATTGCCCTGCGATACTTCCTGCATCCCCTTAACAACGTTTTTTTGAAGA
>CAYVBH010000157.1:0-9122 GCA_964449015.1 uncultured Bacteroidales bacterium | reverse complement strand
CTATTCTGATTTTGGTTCCATTTTCAGACCTCTGACCGGAACAGAAAGAATGGTGCTGCAAAACATGGTTGATGAAACCTATAAGACCTTTGTCTCCCATGTTTCCGATGGCAGGCAACTACCTTACGAATCTGTGGACCAAATTGGCGAAGGCCGCGTATGGAGCGGGACCAATGCTTTGGACCGGAAGCTTGTTGACGTACTTGGTGGACTAAACGATGCCATTGAGATTGCTGCAAAAAAGGCAAGCCTTGACAATTACCGTTTGGTTGAATTGCCAAAACAGGAAGACCCGTTTACCCAGGTCATGAAAGAACTCACAGGTGATGTCAGGGAACGGTTGATCCGGAAAGAATTATCAGAGTTCTACCCGCAATACCGTGCCATGAAAGAAATGCTCAACGGCGACAGAATTCAGGCAAAGCTGCCTTTTGAAATCAGAATTCATTAGATGTAACCCGAATGACCGGATTCCGAAACATATCCAGGCCCCTCCTGCTTCCCTTTTCATTGTTGTACGGTTTGGTTGTTGCAATCAGGAATCAGTTGTTCGATAAAGGAATTCTGCCGTCCACACGTTTCAATTTGCCGGTAATCTCAATAGGGAATATCACTGTCGGAGGTACCGGTAAAACCCCGCATGTGGAATACCTGATCAGGTTGCTGAAAGAGGATTACAAAATCGCCGTACTCAGTCGCGGCTATAAGCGAAAAACCAAAGATTTCGTGCTGGCATCTGTCCGTTCAGATGTAGCTGATATTGGCGATGAACCCCTTCAACTTAAACTGAAATTTCCCGATGTTCATGTGGCTGTGGAAAGAAACCGGGTAAAGGGAGTGAAAATTCTCACTAAAAGCATTCACAAACTGGATGCAGTGATTCTTGATGATGCTTTCCAGCACAGGTATATCCAACCGGGTCTTTCCATCCTTCTGGTTGATTATACACGCCCTATTTTCAATGACTTCCTGCTTCCGGCTGGAAACCTGCGGGAATCCGCCGGCAATACGAAACGAGCGGATATCATCATTGTTACGAAATGCCCGGGGCATCTTTCTCCTGATGAGCGTACTCATTTCATAGCTGATTTGCACCCAGCACCTGGGCAGGAAGTCTATTTTACCCGGTACATTTATGGTGACCCTGTATCCGTTTTCCCTGATAAACATGGAAATGTGGAGTCAATTCCGTTAAAACACTTACATAAATCGGGCAACGCTGCAATGCTTGTTACAGGTATTGCCAACCCCGATCCTTTTAAGATTTTCCTGGAAGAATCTGTTCATATCCGCGAAGAAATGACCTTCTCCGACCATCACAATTTCGATAAAGATGATTTTCACCGCATTAAGAAGACTTTCAAAACCATTGAAGCTGTTAACAAGTTCATTTTAACAACTGAGAAAGATGCTGTGAGGATTCGGAATTCGGCACTGGTAGACAAAAACATGAGAAAGGTATTCTATTACCTGCCTGTTGAAGTGAAATTCCTCGCCAAGGGTGAAAAACCTTTTATAAAACAGATCTACAAATACATAAAAAAATCAGGGTATTAAAATTTTAGTTATATGAAATCCCGCAAATACAATATCGGCATTGTGCTTAGTGGTGGAGCAGCCCGTGGTTTCACCCATCTTGGCGTACTCAAAGCCCTGGAAGAATTCAATATGAAGCCCGACATCATTTCGGGGGTGAGTTCGGGTGCCATTGCCGGTGCGCTTTATGCAGACGGATACCAGCCTGAGGAGATTTTAGAAATCTATTCACTGAAAAGTATTTTTGAGCTGGTTCAAATTACTGTTCCCAAAACTGGTATATTCAAAACATCAGGTTTGAAAGAAACGCTGAAAAAACACCTTCGTGCCACTACTTTCGAACAACTTAAAATTCCACTTGTGATCACGGCCACCAACCTGCTCGAAGGGAAAAGCGAATACTTCCGGAATGGTAACCTGGTTGAGGCCATCCTGGCATCATCATCGGTACCTGTGTTTTTTGAGTCCACCACCATCAACAAAATACCCTATGTTGACGGCGGTGTGATGAACAACATGCCGGTTGAACCCATTGCCAAACAATGCAACAAGCTGATCGGTGTGTATATTAATCCTACCGGGCCGATCCCTCATTTAAAAGGCATGGTGCACATCGCGGAACGTTCTTTTCATCTGGCCATTGCTTCAGAAATGAACACCAAAAGGCACCTATTTGATATCTATATCGAACCGGCAGAAATTACCAATTACAGCCTTTTCGACCTCAAAAAATCACGCGAATTATTTGATGTGGGGTACAAGAAGACTGTTGAAATTTTAAAAACCTCAGCTCCTGTTTTTAAACAGGAGTTGCCCAGGTCATCCCACGGCAAAAAGAAAAATAGCTGAACTGCAGGACGCCTCCCCGGTTCCTACTCCACTCCTTTCACTTTCATTTGCAGCGTGTAAACAGAAGTCCTGGCAGTAATAAACAGCGTTTTGCGGTCTGCTCCGCCAAAGCATACATTGGAGGGTCCTTCAGGAAGTTTGAATTCGCCTATTTTAACCCCTTTCTTGTTATAAATATGAACCTTGAAAAAGGTCAGATAAATATTGCCCTTGCTGTCCATGGTCATTCCGTCGGAACCTTCCGGTGCAAAAAGCTGTTTTCCGCTTAAGGTTCCATCAGTCCCTATTGTGTACCTCCATGTTTTACGTTCCTTCATATCTGCAACAAACAGGTACCGGTTATCCGGTGTTCCAACAATTCCATTGGGTTGGCCTAAATCATCAATTACCCTGATAATTTCTCCATTGGGCTTCAGGTAGTATACTGCCTGTATGTCCTGCTGTTGTTTATGCCCCGGTTCCCAATAATTCCTGTGAAAGTATGGATCGGTAAAGTAGATTCCGCCATTTTTATCAATCCAAAGGTCATTCGGACCGTTCAGATGCATTCCGTTAAATCCCCGGGAAAAGACATCGGTAATGGCCCCTGCCAGATTGTAACTGATCAGCCTGTTATGCAGATCAGCACAGCAAACCAGGTTTCCGAGCTTGTCAAAGATGGTACCGTTCGATCTTTCACATCCTTCTTTAAAAAGAACGGTGCTGTCCTTTTCACTCCAGTAGTAGATTTTGTCATTCGGCTGATCGGTAAAGAACACACGGCCATCCGGCGCTGTGGAACACCCTTCGGTAAAGGCATAACCCGTTCCGGCTTTATGCAACGCTGCATCTTTTGCTACCAGTTTTGCCGGAAAGGATTCCGACTGAGCATTTGCCTGTAAAAAAGCAAAAAGTGATGTGATTAAAAATATCGTTCGAATCATAATTTTTTGTTAAAAGTAGCAAGAAACCTGTTTCAGTCACATCATTATCTGGCTTCATTTATAACTTTGTTTATATCACGATACTGTTAATTAATTATTAACCTGATCCTATATGAAAAAAATCCTGTGTTTGTTGTTATCCTGCTGTATGATTAGCGGAATAACCGCTCAAAATCGGCCATATTATAAAAACTTCACGGTATCAGTATATACACGCGCCTATGAAGTCAATGAAATGGCAGATCCCAAGAAACTCGAAGAGACCTGGAACCTCATCAGCCATCAATGTAAAATCGATAAGATCTACCTGGAAACACACCGTGATAAATTGGTGGTAAATGAAAAAACGCTTGAAGCTGCTATCAAATTTTTCAAAGACAAAGGGTTGAAAGTTGCCGGGGGGATTACCTATACTATGAACGAAAGCAATAATTTCGAAAGTTTCTGCTATTCGAATCCTGAACACCGTCAGAAAGCCAAAGAAATAGCCGAACTCACAGCAAAATATTTTGATGAATTCATACTCGATGATTTCTTTTTTACCAACTGCAAATGCGACTTGTGCATCAAGGCTAAGGGCTCCATGAGCTGGACTGATTACAGGCTGAAAATCATGACCGATGCTGCCCGTGACCTCGTCATCAACCCGGCAAAAGCTGTTAATCCAAAAGTCAAGGTGATCGTTAAATATCCCAACTGGTACGAGCATTTCCAGGGACTCGGGTTCAATCTCGAAACTGAACCCAACATGTTCGACGGCATTTACACCGGAACGGAAACTCGCGATGCTGTTTATTCCGATCAACATCTCCAGCAGTATGAAAGCTACCTGATCATCCGCTATTTCAGTAACATTGCCCCTGGTCGTAATGGCGGCGGATGGGTTGATCCGTTCGGATCCAATTACATAGATCGCTATGCCGAACAGTTTTGGCTTACATTATTCGCTAAAGCTCCCGAAATTACCATGTTCGACTACAGATCAATTCAAAACCCTGTAGTTCCTTTCCAAAGGGGTGCATGGCAAGGACAGCAAACCAGTTTCAATTACGATGCCTTAATGAAGCCCATTCAAATGAAAGACGGAAAGATAATTTTCCCCGTTACCAACGCACGCGCCGCAGGTATGGCCTTTGAACAGGTTGATCAATTCCTGGGTTATTTGGGTAATCCGGTTGGGGTTAAAAGCTACCGACCTTTCCACGCTACCGGAGAAGACTTCCTGCAGAATTACCTGGGGATGATTGGCATTCCTATGGATATCTCCCCGGTTTTCCCCAAGGAAGACAACATGATTCTGCTGACTGAATCGGCAAAATTCGACCCCGACCTGGTTCAGAAAATCAAGGAACGTTTGTGGGCCGGAAAACCAACCATGATTACTTCGGGATTGTTTAAAGCTTTGCAGGGAAAGGGTATCGAAGATATAGTTGAAATGAAGGTAACAGACCGTAAAGCCCTGGTCAATGAATTTTTATCGGGATGGAATACCCTCACCAAATCCAAAAAGGACATCCTCATCCCCCAGATTGAATACCTGACCAACGATTCCTGGGAGGAAATATCTGCCATTAGCGGAGCCTCGGGTTGGCCCATTTTGCACAGGGCACAATACTCAAAATCCAATTTGTATGTGCTGACTATTCCCGACAATTACTCTGACCTCTACCAGTATCCGGCAGAAGTACTTAACGGAATTCGCAAGGTTGCCGCACAGGATTTCCCGGTGAAACTGGAGGGACCAGCACAGGTAAGCCTATTCTGCTACGATAACGGAACCTTCATTGTAGAATCCTTTCTGAATGAACCGGTTACTGTAAGAATTTCTGCTAAAGATCCTATTGCTTCATTGCAAAACTTGGTAACCAATGAAACCATACCGGGGACTGTTGTTGCCAATCCGTTTGCCCGTAGCAGGCCGGTTGCACCTGAGCATACTTTTGAGATCACCTTAAAACCTCATTCTTACAAGGTTTTCAAAGCAATGTAAGAAGAAGCATATCATGAAATACTGAGCGTAGTCTCCTGACTACGCTCTTTTTTTGACGCCCTGTTGGTTTCGGTTTCATTCACATTTTTGGTTTTCTAACGAAACCTAATGTTTAGATGTACGTAAATTGTTGAAAGTATAAAACCAACCCTCATGAAGAAATATCTTTTTTTATTTATTGCGTTAGTTGCATTCATCAGTTGCGAAAAAGATGATGATAATAATGATCCAAAAACAGTTACGGATATCGATGGTAATGTTTATCCGACTGTTCAGATCGGCAACCAGTTATGGATGGCCGAAAATCTCAGGGTAACCCATTACCGTGACGGAAGTGCTATTCCAAACATTACTGGAAATGGAGATTGGACTGGCCTGACAACAGGAGCTCGGTGCTATTACGATAATGATTCAACCACCCATGATGCCGTGTATGGCGTGTTGTACAACGGCTATGCCATAACCGACAGCCGGAATATTGCCCCTAAGGGCTGGCATGTAGCTACTAAAGAAGACTGGGAAGTTCTTATTGATACGCTGGGAGGCCTTGATATTGCCGGGGGAAAAATGAAGGAAGCCGGAACAATTCATTGGGATGATCCAAACACAGGCGCCGATAACACCAGTAAATTTTCTGCGCTGCCCGGAGGTTATCGTTCTGGCGGTTCTGGTACTTCAGTATACCTCAATGAAATGGCTATTTGGTGGTCATCTACTGTGGATCCTGCAAATTCACAGCGTTTTTACAGCTATAGCCTTACGTATGATGCTTCAGAGATCGAGTCTATGAAAGATGTCGTGAAGTGGGGATTTTCGGTACGATGTGTTAAAGATTAATCCTTTCTGCACTAAAAAATTGAGCGCAGTCTGCCGACTGCGCTCAATTTTTTTATCCTTCCCTCTACTTTTTCCCTCTCATATCCACCGCAACGCTTGTGGCCCGTGAAACATAGGTAGCACAAAAGAACCCGAGCGCTTTCCCTCCTGAAATGTTACCAATGGCATTGGCCGGAGGACCGGTCATGCTGTAAGCATCCCCCGATTGATCAATCAACTGAATACCACTAACGAAATCGTAATATTTCTTTTCAACTGACTGGATCTCTAACGTGATGGTATCTTCAGATCCAACGTTTTCATTGACTATGAAGTAGTCGAGATTGCTGCCGTTGTTATTGTCATCATTGTAAAGGTAAATTTCTTTGACATTCCCATTCCAGCATGTCTTGTTCTGAAAAATCCGTGCAACATAATAGTTATTTGGATCATCAGGCTCCTTTCCAAAGAATGCAATCGACAATATGGTAGTGTCCTTGTCCTCCTCGTCCTCTTCAAAACCCAGATCAGGCATTTCATAAATCTCGCATTGGATGGTATCCAGGTTAATTCCTTCAGGCATTTTCGAAATTGCAGAATAATCGGTGACACCATTGAGGGGCTCCTGTAACGTAACCTCCAACTCATAGGTTTTAAAAGACTCGCCAGAGAATGGCAAGTCAGAAAGATACAAACCCTTGTGGGTAGAGCTTTCGGTAAACAAATAAATATTGCTTCCTTCCCTTACCACAACCCCGGCTCCCGAAATGGTTTTTGGAGCCAGTGTGTCAAAATAGGGTGAAGTCTTTGTTAAAAAAATCGTTTGCTGCCTGAATTCATTGGTGATGTTTCCTTCCACCACCAGTATATCCGCGTAATCATCCAATTCCCAGCTGATCTCTTTTTCATATTCTGCACATCCCGTCAATGCTAAAACTGCAGCCAAAAAAATATATAATGTTGTTTTCATATTCATTGAATTTTCAATTATTAGAATGAGAAGTTCCAGGTAATAGCCGGCATGAATCCGAGGAATGTCTGTTCATAGGCCTTGGTAACATTTTCATTGTCTTCATCTGGCCGGAAATTAATCGACATGGGATTTGACCGGTTATACACATCAAATACCGAAACATTCACTTCACTGTAAAAACGGCGTCCCGGCTTGCCTTTCCACGTCAGCCCGAGATCAAGTCTGTGATAAACCGGCATCCGGTCGTTGTTTCTTCCCGGAAAGTATGGAATTACTGCTCCGTCCTCTTTGTTTCCATCCGGATAGGTTGTTTCACCATACTGATAACGCTTAGCCGGTGATGTAAAAGGCCTGCCCGACTTCAGCTGGAAGTTGCCTGAAACCGACAACCTGGGCGAAAGATTGTACATGGCTACCAACGACAGGTCATGCGTGCGATCAAAAGGCGACAGGTACCAGCCCTTCTCCTGGATATCTTTGGTTTTCTTTTCTGTTTTTGACCAGGTGTAGCTGACCCATCCGGTAAAATCACCGGTGGCTTTCTTCACAAACAATTCAACACCGTATGAACGTCCCTTACCAAACCGGAAGTCCTCATCCATGTGCTCATTGAACTGAGGTGTGGCAAATTCCCGGAATTCTATCTGGTTGTACATATTCTTATAATACACCTCAACTGAGGTCTCCAAAACATTATCCAGGGCATTCATGAAAAATCCTGCACTATACAAATCAGCCAGCTGGGGCTTGATATTTTTGTTTGAACCCACCCAGATATCAATAATGGAACCCACATTGGAATTGGAGGCAACATGAACATACTGACTCGTACGACTGTAACCCGCCTTCACCGAACTGTTTTCTCCTGTTCTGTAAGTAAAAGCCAGCCTGGGTTCCAGAGATTGAAAATGATGGTATATATCCCAATTGCTAAATCTTACTGTATCCACTGTTATGTATTCGCTATTCAGCACATACGCGTTTGTTTTTCCCATATTCTGAAACAGGCTGTACCTGAGTCCCATTTCTACGGTGAGTTTCGGATTTACCTTGAATTCATCTGCTACGTAAAAAGCATGTTCCAAGGCTTTATTCAAGGGTATGCGAAAGTCGTATTTAACAGTATCGGTATGGCCAATAACTTTGCCGGGATCAAATTTATGCAGTGTATTCACCAGACCCGCCCTGACGGTGTGTTTTTCATTCAGGAAATAATCCACATCATACTTTATTGAATAATCCAGCAGATCCGCATTCCAGTCAAATTGTGATTCCTTTTCCGGTTCTCCGTATGTGAGTGTATTTCCAAATGCATAATTGTAATTGCTGACCAGCAGTGTCAGGTTTGCAAAGGCACGATCCGACAGCACGGAGTTCCACCTGATTGTTCCTGTATAATTGCCCCATGCCATACGTGTTTCATATGCATCATCTGCTGAATTCATTTCAAATACGTCCTTGCCAAAGTAACCCGAAACAAAAATCTTATTGCGATCATTCAGGTTGTAATTGGCCTTAAGATTCAGATCAAAGAAATAATAGGGCACTACAGGGGAGGTATCATTAACAGCGTGCATGGCTTTGGTGAGCAAATCAATATAAGCCCGGCGACCCGACAGGATAAAGGAACCTTTGTCCTTAACGATGGGCCCTTCAACCGTAAGCCGGCTCGAAAGGGTTCCTATCCCTCCGGAAACTCCAAATTTCTTGCGATTGCCATCTTTCATGCGCATATCGATCACCGAAGACAACCGGCCACCGTATTGGGCAGGCATGTTACCTTTGAAAAATTCCACATTCTGTAAGGCGTCGTTGTTGAATACCGAAAGCAGGTTGCCCAGGTGACTGGCATTGTATACAGTTGCTTCATCCAGCATGATCAGGTTCTGATCACGGCCTCCGCCCCTGACACTCAGGGTTGATCCCCCGTCGTCACTCGATTTGACCCCTGGCATTAACACCAGTGTTTTCAATACGTCCACTTCACCAAATGCCACCGGAATCTGCTTCATGGTCTTTGATGACAGGCTCACCA
>CAYVBH010000156.1:1909-9215 GCA_964449015.1 uncultured Bacteroidales bacterium | reverse complement strand
ACACCATGGCGTAATATTTGGCTTCATTGGGGGCCATGATGGAAATCACATCGGTGAGATTAACCGTAAACTGGCGGTTTTTCAAAATTTCCTTAGCTTTCTGGGGATCGGAAACAATCATCCTGAGGATGCCAAATTCAGAAGTGTCGGCCACACTCAGGGCTGTTATCCGGATATTCTCGCTTCCGAGTGCATTGAGCACTTCGGTAAGCCGTCCCGACTTGTTTTCGAGGAATACAGACAACTGATGAATAATCATAACCTGTAATTTTATATATTCTGTATAAAAAAATCAAATGTAAAAAAAATAGATGACGGTATACCTAAAAAGTATCAGCAATTCACTTTTCAATCCGGATTCGTGCGTCAACAACTGTTATTTCATCGGGATTTCCGATGAGCGGGTTCAGGTCCATTTCTTTTATTTCGGTTGCGAATCGCAACAGGGTAGATAACCTGACAATAATTTCAGTGAATTTTTTCTCATTGATTCCCGGCTTACCCCGGGTGCCCTGAATGATTCGGTATACCCGCAAACTTCTGATCATAGACCGTGCCTCATCAAAAGTAAGTGGCGCAAGTCCCGAAGACACATCTCCCAGTACCTCAACGAAGATACCTCCCAGTCCGCACAATATCACATGCCCGAACCTGGGTTCATAGCTGGCACCAATAAAAAGTTCGGTTCCATGAAGCATTTTCTGCATCAGAACAGCATGAACACCCCTGATTTTCATCATTCGTTTGAATTCTGCTTTCAGGTGAGCATCCGACTTGATATTCAAGGTTACACCTCCCACATCCGATTTATGGACCGGACCGACAACTTTCAGGGCCATGGGATAGCCTATTTCTCCGGCCAGTTTATTCAGTGTCCTGCCGTTGGAGGCCACTCCTTCCCTGACCATGGGTATGCCTGCTGCCGTAAGCAGCTGTTGAATAACTCCCGGCTCCAGGTATCCGTTTGGTGCCTGGTCAATTATTTTCCGGATCATCGGCAGATCAACATCGTCAGCATGAATCTTTTCTTCGGCAGGATAAGGCGTGTTGAAAATCTTTGTCAATGCGCGTCCCAGAACAACCTCCTCGGGAAAGTTCACATTTCCCATACTCATGAAATATTCCAATTCTTCCCTCGTGCTTGTCACCGACGGAAGGATAGGAAATACCGGTTTGGTACATTCTCTTATTTTACGGTGAAGCAATTCATAGATTTCATGTATATCAACCATGCCATTGCTGCCAAAGATGACAATGATGCTGTCAATTTCCTGCAACTGCTTGTCGGCATATTCAATCACGTGGTCAAGTTGCTCCGGCGTGGCAGTGGCAATCAGATCTACCGGGTTGTCAGCTGATGCTCCCGGATTCATCATGCCCAGGATTTTTTCGTGGTGCTCCCCGGTAATCCGGGGTATGCTCAAACCTCCGGCTGATAAGGCATCAGTAAGCATAACGGCCGGGCCTCCGGCATGGGTGATGATGGCAATATTTCTGCCTCTCAAAGGTTTGTGGGTAAATACCGAAGCAACCGTGGTGAGTTCTTCCCTTCCAAAGCACCTGACAATTCCGGCCTTTCTGAACAGCGCTTCAACAGCCGAATCAGCCGATGCCATGGCACCGGTATGAGAGGATGCAGCGCGGCTTCCGGCCTCGGTAGTTCCGGCTTTAATGGCCGCAATATGGCAACCTTTGCGTATCAGAGATGAGGCATGGTGCAGCAGCTTGTCCGGATCTTTGATGTTTTCGATATAGAGGAGCTTGATTGGCGAGCTTATTCCGTGCCGGTAAGAATTGTCCCAGTATTCCAGAATGTCTTCAATTCCTGTTTGTGCGCTGTTGCCAACTGAAAAAACACTTGAAAATGTAAGCCCTTTGGGAAGTGAGGATTCAATAATAAATACTGCCGTTGCCCCTGACCCGGAAGCAAAATCGCAACCTCCCGCACTCAGTCGGGGAACGGGAGTGGTAAACACACCGTTATAAGATTGGGTGATCACACCGATACAGTTGGGACCGATAACGCAGGCACCTGCTTTCTCAGCCAGGGTTACAATTTCTTTTTCCATCAACCGACCCTCCTCACTATCTTCACTGAACCCGGCCGAAAGTATGATAAATGCCTTTGTATTTTTCTGCTCTGAAAGAATCCTCACCGCATCAACACATTGCCGGGCTGCAATAGCCAAAATAGCCAGTTCCACATCAGGGAGCGCATTGACATCAGTGCACGACCTGATGCCCTGAACCAATTCATCCTTGGGATTAACCACAAACAACCGGCCGGTATAGCCCCCCGCCAGGATATTCTGTACAATTCTGCCTCCCGGTTTCCTTAGGTTGTTCGAACCGCCAACCACAGCTATGCTTTCAGGATTGATTAAGAATTTATTGATCATGGTATACAATCAGGTTTGATCAAATTTATAAAAATGCTTCGTTTCATTTCATAATAAAAGTCATGCCGCAAGGTTTCTGCGCCACGGATGCCTTAAATTTTCAGAACGAAAAACAGGACCTTGGTTGGGCTGCGTTGGCAAGCATTTTCCCGACCACACGCGATAAGAAATTGGCTTTTCCGCTTTATATCGGAGGTGGTTATCAGTTCAAAAATGAAAAATGGATGTTGTTGGTCCGCCCGGGTATCAGACTGAAATTGTAATCCAACGTGACGTCAGATTAATAAGATGTTTTGTTTTCCTTGTGAAAATAAAATGATATCTTTGACCTACACCTAAACGATTATGACAGAGAATATCCCGGCAATTGACCTGGATCTGTTTATTACCAATCATGTTAAGGTAATCAGAAACAGGGAGGTATACATTGATTCTGATCTGGCTGAATTATTTGAAACAGATACTGAAACAATATACAGTCTGGTAGAATCCAACCCCGATCTTTTCCCGGAAGATGCCATGTTGGCTTTAGATAATGAGGAACGTATGCATCTGAACAATGCCCGCTATTCATTTGGAAATGCCGGTATTTTCGCATTGGCAGGGTTGCTCAAATCCAAACGATCGATTCGCATTTATGTAAAACTGATTGAACTGCTGGTTAACAAGTTACAAGGCAAGGCGTTTGATCTCACTTCCACCTACCAGGGTACTTAGCCCGGTCAGATTGCTCAATAAATAATCACATTTGTGAAAAGAGCTGGCAGCATAATTAACTGATTATGTGTCTGTTCATAGAGTTCCATTTGCAAGGCATGCGGAGTTTACTATTCGCAAATGAGCAATTTTAGGACAAGCGTAACGAAGCAAATGGGACTTTATGGACAGACAATAAATAGCCCGGCAAAAGTGCCGGGCATCAAACAGTCGCAAAACAAGTTGCACTGTAAAGGTCTAAAAGACCGAATTTAAGATCAGATCTCTATGGGATCCTCATATAAATCTTATATAAAGGTATAAAACTATTCAGAATTTTCCAAAGGTTTTTGATCAAAAAATTCAGCAAAACCAACATTATTGCTGAAGTCTGAATGAATTCTCAATTCGGGACCGAATTTGCCAGCGGGGCTAAAAAAACTCCTGTTTTGTTAAAAACTTCATTTTTTAACATTTACTATCTGCCTCTTATTCTTTACTTTACAAAAGTGTTCATAGGTATTTGTACTTTTTACAATTACTTTTTTGATATTATAGTAATATTTTCTTATAAACATAGTATATTTGTTCTGGTCGAAAACAAGCTAATTAACCCTAACTAATTAGACTTTGAATTCCAAGTTCATAAAAGAAGAACTGCACCTGATCACAAGGCTCAAGAATGGGGATATTGAAACCTTTGAGCTTATCTTTGATGAGTATAAGGAAAAGCTATATTTCTTTACCTTAGGTTATTTGCATTCTGCCGCAGAAACTGAAGAAATCATCCAGGGATTGTTTGTTTCTCTATGGGAAAACCGCCTGAACCTGGAAGAAGAAAACTCACTGAAAAATTACCTCTATAAAGCTGTCACCAACAGAATATATAATTACTTCAAGCACAAGGCGGTAAAACAAAAATACATGGAGCAGGTGATCATTCAGTCAACCGTGGAAGATGATCATTCTCAACAAACCATATATTTTAACGACTTAAAGGGAATTCTGGACACGCTGATTGAAAATCTTCCTTTAAGGCAACAGATGATCTTCCGGCTCAGCAGGCAGGATGGCCTCTCGCACCAGGAAATAGCCGACCGGCTGGGCTTATCGGTTCGATCGGTAGAGAATCAGATATACCGGGCGCTCCGGTACATTAAAGAGAACCTGAATGAAAGATATCTCTTAACCGAGTAATATTCCGCTATTTATGATCTCAAACCTGTATCTCATTAATAACATTTTAATCTTTTTTTAATTTTTTTTTAATTTTTTGTGAGTACTTCAGGTCACATAGCTGTATTTAATGGAGCAGGAAAAAATTTGTTCAAGAATTATTGGTGCTAATGGGTATTCTGGAATACAAGGAACTGATCACTAAGTTTAAGCAACAGGATTGCACGGGCAGTGAATTGAGGAAGTTGTGGGACTGGCTTGCCGATTCAACCAATGAGAATCTGATTAAAGAATGGTTATTAGAAGATTTGAATTCATATGAGGTCAACAAATCTGTTAGGGAAGAAGTTGATTTCAATCACATCTATAAAAATATCAAATCCATCCTGCCGGTTTCCGTTCCGGTAACAAAACCAGTCTTTTTTCGCAAGGAAAAGTTGTTACAGTTTCTGCGTGTAGCCGCTTTATTTTTGCTTATGTTTACTGCAGGAGGGGTTTTCTCTTTTCTCATGTTCAACAAGCCTGAGCAAGCCCCGGTTGTTTCTTACAATGAAATAAAAGCACCGCTCGGTGCAAGGTCCGAAGTACTGCTCCCTGACGGATCTAAAGTATGGCTCAACGCCGGAAGTAAAATCACATACCCCGATGTTTTCAACAAAAAAAACAGGGACATCCTGCTGGAAGGAGAGGCATATTTTATCGTCGCTAAAAATGCTCAACTCCCCTTCAATGTAAAAACGGCTGATCTTAATATAGTTGCGTTAGGAACAGAATTTAATGTAAAAGCATACGGCGACGAAGACTTTGTTGAAACCACCCTGATTGAAGGCAGTGTTTCCATCTGGCAAAGCCAGCTGAAGCAGAAAAAATCGGAAGCCATCTCGTTAAAACCCCGTCAAAAAGCACTTTACATCAAGGAAGACAGCGAACTTACCGTTCAGGACATGGTGGTTATCAGGGAAACCAAGCCGGAAGTACTCAAAATGAAGAAGGGCACCGTTTATGTAGCGGCTGAAGTCAACCCCGAACCGATCGTTTCATGGAAAGAAAATAAACTTATTTTCAAAAGTGAAGAATTTGGTAATATTTTGACTAAACTGGAACGCAAATACGATGTCACCTTTTCTTATAAATCCGAAAATATAAGGCATTTCCGTTTTACCGGCACCCTGGAAGATGAAACGCTGACACAGGTGCTGGATGTAATCAAACTGTCTGCTCCCATTGAATATGAATTGGATGGGAAGACAGTCAAAATATTTGAGAATCAACAGATGACCAGAAAATTCAGTGATCATCTGAAAAAGAAATGAAGAAAAAAGTAAACCTGGATAAATCTTATTATTAACCTTTAACAAAAAGTGCCCATGATGAATTAGAACCGGAAAAAAGGGACCAGGCCGCAACATCTGCTCCCTGAATCTTCAAGTAAAACATCAATAATGCATTGTTAAACGAATAAAACCTGCATCAATAAATGTCTAACTCTAAAAACAACTCAAGATTATGAAAAACAATTTTTGTGATGAAGTTTCCCCACACAAAAGGAGACTTAAAAAACTAATCCTAATTATGAAACTAACTACGCTATTTTCAATTGCTTTGTCTTTGAATCTGGGCGCTTCTGTGTATTCACAGAATACCAAGTTCAGCCTGGATTTGAACGGGAAAACCGTACGCGAGGTTTTCCAGATCCTGGAACAGCAAAGTCAGTTCAGGTTCTTCTACAACGACGATTTCAACTACATTGACAATGTTATTAGCATGAATGTTGAAAATCAGAATGTTGAGCAGATCCTGGAGAAACTTTTTGAAACTTCAGACATTACTTACAAGGTATTCAATAATAACCTTGTTGTATTGACTCCAAAAGCTAGTATGCAGCAGGTTGCCCTCAAGGGTACCATTACTGACGCCAGCACCCAGGAACCTCTTCCGGGCGCCAACGTTCAGATTAAGGGTACAACCCGTGGTGCCGTTGCCGATGTTGATGGAAAATTCAACATTGATGTACAAGCAGGTGACGTATTGGCTGTCAGCTTCATTGGTTACTTGCCTCAGGAAATAACCGTTACCAACCAGACTGTTGTTGATGTGGCTTTGGTACCCGATGTTCAGAGCCTCGAGGAAGTTGTTGTGGTAGGATATGGCACACAGAAGAGAGCTGAAGTAACCGGTGCTGTTACCTCCGTTTCTTCCGAGAAACTTACCGCACTTCCTGCAGGTTCGCTTGATCAGGCATTGCAGGGTCGCGCAGCCGGTCTGACCGTTATCAGCAACGGTGCTCCCGGTGCTGCTCCCACCATGCGTGTCAGAGGTATCGGAACTGTTAATAACAACGATCCTCTTTATGTAGTTGACGGTGTTGTTGTTGCCGGTATCGGCAATTTAAACCCCGATGATATTGAATCCATCCAGGTATTGAAAGATGCTTCCACAGCAGCTATTTACGGTTCGCGTGGTTCAAACGGTGTTATTATGGTTACCACCAAGAAAGGTGCATCCGGTAAAGTTACCGTTTCTTTTGATGCTTATGCCGGTACTCAATTCTCTACCAATAGATATGACCTACTCAACACGGAACAGTATGTTGAATATGCACAAGTTATGGCCTCACCTGCGCCTGGTGCTATTGCCGATCCTAACAGAATGAGCGCTGAAACCGACTGGCAGGATGAGATTTTCCAGAGTGGTTTGATGCAGAATTACAACCTGAGCCTTTCAGGCGGAACTGAGAACAGCACCTACAGAATTTCTGCAGGTTACCTGGATCAGGAAGGTATTGTTATTGAAACAGGTAACAAGAGGTACAATTTCAGAGCCAACAGTGATTTCAAGGTTGGCAGGCTGAAAATTGGCGAAAACATCAGCCTTTCATTCGGTAATCAAAACCCGCTTGGTGATAATGGCGGCCGTTCACTTTTGGAACATGCTATTAAAATGGCCCCTTACCTGCCGGTTTATAATTCGACCAACCTGGGTGGATTCCAGGGCCCGAACACATCCTATGATGGTCAAGATGCTGAAAACCCGGT
>CAYVBH010000156.1:0-1809 GCA_964449015.1 uncultured Bacteroidales bacterium | reverse complement strand
AATTACAACTTTGATCAGAAATACCTGTTTGCAGCTTCAATCAGGAAAGATGCTTCATCACGTTTTGGTAAGAACAACAGGTGGGGTACCTTCCCGTCACTGGCATTGGGTTGGAATATTCACAGAGAATCCTTTATGCAGGGTATCCCTGCCATCAGCAACCTGAAATTGAGAGGTAGCTGGGGTAAGGCCGGTAACGACAAGATTGGTGATTATGCCTTTTCCACCACACTTTCCTCCAATATGTATTATGTAATTAATAATGCTGCCGTTATGGGTGTTACTCCTTCAGGTTTTTCCAACCCTGATTTGAAATGGGAGGAAACCACCATGACCAATATTGGTATTGACCTGGGTTTGCTGAACAATCAGTTCACCATGTCAGCTGAATACTTTATGAATAAAAGCGACGACCTGTTGATGAACGTTCCTCTGCCTGAATCAATGGGCGTACCTTCCGGTACTAGGACAGAAAATGCCGGTTCCATGGAAACTAAAGGTTTCGAACTGCAATTGGGATACAACGATTTTGAAGGCGATTTCCAATGGTCGGCCAATGTGAACCTGGGTACATTTAAAAATGAAGTGGTTTCATTAGGTGATGCTGCAAATATTAATGGAATGCTCTTCGAAGGTGAATCACTTACCCGTTGTACAGTTGGTGAAGAGGCTTTCTATTTCTACGGCTGGGAATTTGATGGTATCTTCCAGAGTGCACAGGAAGCAGAAGATTATTTAGGTGGTTCACAGCATACATTTTCCGCTGCCACTGCAGGTGACTTCCGCATTAAAGACG
Source organism: uncultured Bacteroidales bacterium (assembly GCA_964449015.1). Taxonomy (GTDB): domain Bacteria; phylum Bacteroidota; class Bacteroidia; order Bacteroidales; family UBA10428; genus UBA5072. The sequence goes on along the minus strand of CAYVBH010000156.1, from coordinate 1,013 downwards.
TTGCAGGTATTGATGCTGACGGTAACCGTACCGGACCAGACGGACAAATTGACGGCAACGATAGAACCAACATTGGTAATCCGTTTCCGAAGCTCACCCTCGGATTTGACCTGAATGCTTCATACAAGAATTTCGACCTGAATGTATTTATCAGCGGTATATATGGTAATAAGGTTTACAATACCAACCTGTATGATTTGCAGGGTATGCCCCGTTTGTTCAACGCAGGCGTGGAAGTGATGGATCGCTGGACTCCCACCAATCCTTCAAACACCATCCCGAGAGCCGGTGCAGTTGCAAACAACGTACAATCGTCCACTCGTTGGGTGGAAGACGGCGCCTTTACCAGGCTGAAAAATATAACCCTTGGTTATACAGTACCCGGCTCATTGCTGAAGAACAAACTGACCCAACTCAGAATTTATGTGAGTGCTCAGAATATGATCACGATTACCGACTATAGCGGATTGGATCCTGAAGTTGGTGCCTATACGACAGGCGGTAATGCTTTGGGAAACATTGGTAGTGGCAACACAAATATTAACTTTACCAATGGTGTTGATGTAGGTAACTATCCTGTTCCCAAATCAGTAATTGGCGGTATTCAAATTACTTTCTAATCTTAAAAAATTATTTGTTATGAATATATTAAAGAAACTTTTTGTGCCAGCACTACTATTCGGTGCCTTGGTTCTAAATACATCCTGCGATGAGAGCAAATTAGAACTGGCAAACCCCAACGAACTCTCCCCTGAAACCTATTGGATTTCCGAAGCACAGGTTCGGGCTGCTGTAAACGCAGCCTACGGCCAAATGCAAACACAGGGTATGTACAATCGTATGATGTGGTATTGCAATGACAACATGTCGCACGAGAATGGCTGTAACCCGCAGCAGGAAGCTGACAAACGTCAGTTCCTTGATTTCACCCACGATGCATCCCACGGTATGATTTATCAATATTGGGCAAGTTGCTACAGGGGTATCTACAAAGCCAATTTCGTGATCAATAA
>CAYVBH010000155.1:0-9282 GCA_964449015.1 uncultured Bacteroidales bacterium | reverse complement strand
TGTGATTGAAGTAGCTCAGGTTGGTATTCACATTCAGGGCAAAGCCGTGCATGGTAATGCCACGACTCACCTTAACTCCGATGGCACATATTTTCCGCTGACTTCCCGGTTTTCCGGGCTCTATCCATACGCCTGTGGCCCCGGGTAATCTTCCTGATGCAATGCCATACCCTTCAAGTGTGCGGATAATGGCGTCTTCGAGCCGGCTAATATATCCCTTAACCCCTGTCTTCAGCTTATCCAGGTCGAATACCGGGTACCCCACAATTTGTCCCGGCCCGTGATAGGTAATATCACCCCCACGGTCGGTTTTGTAATAGGTAGCCTGAATAGATTCCAGGAAATTATCGTTGATTAGCAGGTTGTTTTCCTTACCGCTTTTTCCAAGCGTATACACATGGGGGTGTTCCACGAAAATCAGGCAAGGCAGCTCACCGGAACTGGTTCCGGATATTTTTGCCTGAATCAGCCTGTTCTGAATCTCCTGCTGATAATCCCAGGCTTGCTTGTAATCCATCAGGTGAAGATCGATATATCGCACCTGGTTCATGGTTTCCGGCATATTCTTAGTCTTAAGGTAATCAACTTCTCCAATAGCTTCTTAGTTGCCATGATACCTTCGGGTTCGCTTAAATTGCTGCCTTCATACTCCACATCAATCCAGCCGGTATATCCGGAATCACTAACAATCTGCATCATCCGGGCAAAATCGGTATGTAACTCATTGCCTTCGGCATCGAAGTCGTGTGACTTGGCGCTGACTCCTTTGGCAAAGGGCATCAGTTCTGCAATTCCTGTATAGCGATCGTACTCTTCGTTCTCGCTGATCCTGAAATTTCCAAAGTCGGGCAGCGTGCCGCAATTTTTCATATTCACGCGCCGCATGATGGCCGAAAGCCATTTCCCGTCAGATGAATAGCCGCCATGATTTTCAACGATGACATTGATATTTGATTTTGCGGCAAATTCAGACAGCTTTGAGAGTGATTCCACAACAGCATCAGCTACTTCTTCCCGCGTTCCCTGTCCTGCCGCATTTACACGGATGGAATGGCAACCCAGAAATGCGGCAGCTTCCACCCATTTGTGATGATTGTTCACAGCCTGTTCACGGGCTGCCTTGTCGGCATCACCCAGTGAGCCTTCCCGGTCTACCATAATCAGTACGTTGGTAACATTATGGTCGTGGGTGATTTTCAGCAGTTCACTGAGATAAGCTTTGCTGGTATCTTTGAAAAAGACGTTCACATATTCCACTCCGAAAATTCCGAATTCTTTGACAGCTCTGACAGGAAAGTCGAGGTTGGTCATTTCATCGGCGGAAAGTGCTCTGTGAAGCGACCATTCAGCCAGTGAAATGGTAAAACGTGGTTTAGTCCTGTATGCCATTCCCGAAGAGGATTTGGAAAGCAAGGGAATACCTGCTGCAGCAAAGGCGGCTGTTTGCAGAAAAGTTCTTCTCGATTGTTTCATGGGGGAAGTATTGTTTAATAAGAGCCGAAATGAAAAAGGTTGCCGGTAAAACCAACAACCTTTTTTTCAATATTTTTCGGCTATATCACATGCTTTTAATTTTAATACCTCTGTACCATACATTGTTGCCATGATCCTGCAGGGCGATAAATCCTTCCTTGTATTTCCCGAATTCAGGGAAATCCTTGAATTTGCTGTTTTTTACCATTTTGTCCCAATCGGGGGTTCCAATGTGGTATTCAAGCACTTTTTCACCGTTCTGGAAATGAACTACAGTTCCCTGTGAAACAATGATCTCAGCCTGGTTCCATTCCCCGAAAGGTTTTGAATTCTGAGGATCGGCAGGAATAAGGTCATAGAGGGAACCTGCCTGGCGGTTGCCGTCTTTGCCCAGTTTTGCATCCAGGTGATTGGCATTGTCAAGTACCTGCATCTCACAGGCCGACTTCCATACAGGTTCATCAGGGATCTCCTGTCCCAGGTAAAAAATGCCGCTGTTGCCTGCTGAATCGATCTTCCATTCCAGTTTCAAATCGAAATCCTTGAATTTGCGATCGAAAATGATGTCACCGCCTTTGCCTCCTGCTTCTCCCATGCCAGAACCTATACAATGCAAGGTGCCATCTACAACAACCCAACCTGAATCGGGGAATTCTGTTTTGTTATAACCACGCCAACCGAAGGTGGTTTTCCCGTCAAACATCAGGATCCAGCCTTCGGCTTGTTCCTGGGCGCTAAGTGAATTAATAGGGTCAACCAAGGCCATTGTATCAGATTTTAACGTATCGGCACCTTTGCCGGAAGGTTTACAGGAATGAAATACCTGACTGCCTGCAAAAAGCAGACTAATCAGCAATAACGAAGATATAAAATGTTTCATACAAGATATGATTTAAGGTTTTAGCAATCCGTTATTTGTTATGCAGGCATAGCCGGTAATGTCCAGCCGTTCCGGTAAGTATGCTTGATCAGTTCACCGGCAAATGCCTTGGCCGGCATCGGGTCGGTCCATTTCTTATGGAATGTGGGGTGTCCGTCTTTGATGGAGAAGTTGTCCTCAACACATATTTTGATGGTTTCCGTATCTCCCAGGTTTTTGAACTGCATGTTGGGACCGTCCCATTCCAATTCCTTGTTCAATCCCTGCAGGCGAACAGCCAGTACACCCATCACCACCATTTCGTTGAAGGGTCCGGCTTCTTTGAAGTCGGATGACAGCTCTACACGGCTTTCGGGCGTTTGTTTGCAGGCATTCACCCAGTCCATTTCATGACTTACATCCACGCGGCGCAACGTTTTCGGGGTAGCTGGTATTCTTCCCGAAAGCAGCCAGGGATCTTTACCGTAACAACCACATACCAGGGTGTCTTTGGTGCCATGGAAAATAACACCACCACCGGCATCATTCATGTCTCTTCCGGCAGGCCATCCTTTGGGGAACAGGGGCTTGATGCCACCGTCGGACCAGGTAACCTCCACTTCGGGGAATTTGATTTTATCGGTTTTCAAGCCGGTACGAGCAGGGAAGGTGAATCTTACAAATTCGGCATTGGGTGCACAGTCGGTTAAGAGCAACGTAGAATTACCCTGCACCTTGGTAGGGTATTGCAACCTAAGACCTTTAAACACAGGATGAAGAATATGGCAGGCCATATCACCCAGTGCACCGGTTCCAAAGTCCCACCATCCGCGCCAGTTCCACGGTGTGTAGATGGAATTGTAAGGGCGCATGGGAGCCGGCCCGATGAAGAGATCCCAGTTGAGAGTCTCTGGAACCCAATGTCCCTGTGCGGGGCGGTTAAGGCCCTGGGGCCATATCGGCCGGTCGGTAAAGGCTTCAACCTTTTTTATTTCACCAATTTCTCCGGCCCAGATCCATTCGCAGGCTAGTCTGACGCCTTCATCCGAGCTGCCCTGGTTACCCATTTGGGTAGCTACTTTATATTTGGCAGCCAGTTTGGTGAGCAGTCTCGACTCATAAACGGTGTGTGTCAACGGTTTTTGAACAAAAACATGCTTGCCCATGGTCATGGCCGTAGCGGCAATAATTGCATGGGTATGGTCGGCGGTTGCCACAATAACAGCATCGATGGAATCTTTCATCTCTTCGTACATAACGCGCCAGTCCCAGTACTTCTTAGCCCCGGGAAATGAATCGAAAACACCGGCTGAATAGCCCCAGTCGACATCGCACAATGCCACAATGTTTTCGCTGGTAACCGCTTTCAGATTGGAATTACCCATACCGCCGATCCCCACTGCAGCAATATTCAGTTTATCACTGGGAGCCTTGTACCCAAGGCCACTCACAACATGGCTCGGGACAATGGTGAAAACAGCAGCAGCTTTTGCTGTGTTGCCTAAAAATTCCCGGCGGCTTATCCCTGTTTTCTTGTCTTGGTTCATAAATGCAGATTTTGGTTTAATATGATTTTGTTTTGTAAAGCAGTTGATGAAGATCTAAGTTAAGTAAATTCAAACTTAGTTGAGTCTGAATCAGTTAAAATCATGTTAAAAAGGCCATAGCCCGGCAGATATTACACAATTACCTGCTTTTCAGCATCCCAGAATACCCTGCGGTTCTCAAGTAAAGCTTTAGTGGCCATGTGCGCGCTGATTCCTTCCTCGAATGCCTGATCTATATTGCAGCTGGGCTGAATACCCGCCCTGATGCAGTTAAGCCATTCCTTGATATGCAAGTGGGTGGTGTCAACTCTTTTACCGTCGCGATAAGTGTAAAGCAGCCCCCTGCTGGCAAAGTACTGTTCGGTTGCTGTGGCAAAGCCATCGGCTCCCTTTTTACCCGGAGTGAAGGAATAAATTGGGGTATTGGGATCAATGAGACCTTTTTCTATCTTCTTCTTATACTGAGTTGATTCGGGCTCGGCTTTGATCACGAGCCGGTCACTGATTTCCATGTTGGCATCGTGTCCCATGATCACTTTGCCGCGTGAGCGTCCGCTGGCCAGTGTGGCACTGTATAGGAACGATAGTTCGTGTTTGGGGAATTCCATCACTACCTGCAGTACGTCGGGTACGGTACGGCCATCCTTGAAAAAGTAAATGCCGCCTGATGAAGCAACACTACCGGGAATGCCCAGTCCCATGATCTGGTTGAGGGCATCATACTCATGGGTGAGCAGGTCGCCGTTAAGGCCGGTGCTGTAATCCCACCAGCAACGCCAGCGGAAGAATCGTTCCAGGCTGAAATCATGAAATGGCGCCTGCCCGATAAACTGATTCCAGTCGATGGTGGCCGGACTGGCTTCGGGATGAATGTCGTATACCCAGGCACCATTCGGATCGTTCCGGTTGGTGCACACTTCTATCAGGTTTACCTTCCCCAGTACATTCTTTTCAATAGCCTCGCGAGCTTTAATGTAGCTTTCCGTTTGCCTTCCCTGGTGCCCCAACTGAAAAACAACACCCTTCTCTTTAACCACCTTCACCAGTTCATAGGTTTCAGGAACAGTCCAGCTTACCGGTTTCTCACAATAAACATGCTTTCCTCTTTTAGCAGCCTCAATGGCCATAGGTGCATGCCAGTGATCCGGGGCAGCAATAATAACAGCGTCAATATCGGGAGCATCAAGCAGCTCGAGGTAGGTCTTGTATTGCCTGGGTTCTTTGCCCATTTTTCCTCCCGTTCCTTCACGGAATCGGTTGGATCCGGCAACAACAGCAGCTTTGGAATAAACAGAAAAGATGTCGCAAACACCGTTTACTTCAATATTGAGCCGTTCCTGCTCCATATAACCAGGGTAATTGGTGTTCTGCTTGTTTTCGGCATGCGCTTTTTTTTGCTCATCAATCCATTCGGGTTCGGGGAATCCTGCGGCCCGCAGGAGTTGTTTTCCGCGAATGCCGAATCCGATGATGCCCAGTCGGATGGGCTTTCCGTCTTTGACAGCAGGTGCCAGCTCAACCGGTTGAGTAGTCAGGTTAACCACTTCGCGCATTTGTTTTCTGAAGGTCTCGTCAATGTTGTTTTTGCGCAACCAGGCGTATGAAAATGCTCCCAAAACCGGAACGGCAGCCAATCCTTTAATGAGGTCACGACGGGCAATTTTTTGAGTGCTGGTGTTAGAGGAAGTATTTTCCTTTGATGTATTCTTTTTAGTCATGATGCAGCAACCTAATTTTTAAACCATTTAGAAATAAGCCGGTCCACTCCAAAAATCTGACTTGTCGGAAAGACAAGTAAAACCGCCATGGCAAATATTTCAATGAGCGTTTTGTTTACCCAGAGGTAACTCCCTTCCTGCGGCATGATATAGCTGAGGGAAGCAAGGGGCGGGTGCGAGCAATAATAGAGAATAAGCAATGCCATTCCGAAAACCAAAGCCAGCCTGTTGAAAAGACCCAGGATCAGGCCCATTCCGATCAGTGTGAGTCCCCATCTGTTCAGAAAATCAATGGTGGCCATCGTATCGGCATTTGCTGCCATGGAATGAAAAAATCCTGCAAGAGGTCCCTGGGAATCCATCAAATAACCAAAGGCCGACCAGTCGGGGTTGGCTATCTTGACAAGGCCTTCGTACAAAAAGTACCAGCCCAGCAGTAACCTGAGCGCAACAAGGAAAATGGTCTGAAGATTGGAGTAGTTTTTTGCAATTGTCGGATTTGACATAAAAGGTAAAAGTTTATGGATAATCAAATCTAAAGAAACTTTTTTGTAAAAAACATTTACAAAATCATATACTTACCCGGTTTGGTAAAAAATAGGCAATTCACTCATTTTGATCAACATTTTGGTGTAAATTGGCATACTATGGCCGGCATTGCAAACAATAGCATACTGAATGAAAATTTCAGAAATGCTTCTCGCGATTATTCTTATCTCGTTGATCACCAGTTCCCCGAAAGGGGCGCGCTGAAGCTGGTAGGCGACCGGTACCAGCTTGACGGAGACCAGCGTACGGTACTCTACAGGGGTATCTCCTCAAAAAGGCGGTCGGAGGTCCGCAAATCCTTGCTTACCAATGATGTGGAAGGGAGGGAACTTGTAATTGACGGCTACAACGTGCTGTTTACGCTGCTGAACTACAGGCTGGGAAGAATCCTGTTTATCAGTACAGATAATTACCTGCGTGACGCCGGATCGCTGCATGGAAAACTGCGTGATGAGAAAACCTTCCTGGAATGTACAAATCTGCTGCTGGAATACCTGAAATCAAAGCAAACGGCATCAGCAGCCATCTATCTGGATGCTCCCGTGTCGCACAGCGGGAAACACGCCGACCTGATCAATACAGAATTACAGCTGAATCACATACCGGGTGCATGTTATGTGATCCGGTCAGCCGATTGGGCATTGAAGCAACAACAAAATGCAGTTATAGCAACGTCGGATACGGTAATTATTGAAAAAGCATTATCCCCGGTTATTGACATACCCCGGGAAATCCTTGAAAGAGCCTACAAAGCAAGGTTTGCTGAGCTTTCCGGTTTAATTGCCCCGGGTTAGTGCCAGTATGCCGTTGATTATGGTTAAGGGATGCACGGGATTTCCGGCCAGGTAAAGGTCGACTTTGTACTTGTTGAGAAATGACCTGTCGAGTGCCGGGCTGCCTGCGAATATTCCGCCGCTGATCGCATCGGTACCGGCCAGGATGATCAGTTTGGGATCAGGTACGGCATCGTAGCAGATCTGAAGGGGTTCGGCCATGTTTTGGGATATGGGTCCGGTAATTACAATGCCGTTGGCGTGCCGCGGAGAAGCCACGAATTCAATACCAAACCGGCCCATGTCGAAATTCACATTTCCCGATGCATTCAGCTCCCATTCACAACTGTTGTCGCCGGCAGCAGAAACCTGGCGGAGCTTCAGCGAAGTGCCGAAGTATTTCTGGATTTCCTTTCTTACCTCTCCGGCTTTGATGGTCATTTGCTGATCATTGCCTTCGCGAATGATCAGACCGTTGCGGGTTGTGGAAAATATTTTGTAGTCCTTGGTAAATGTTATCCTTGATGGGCAGGCTCTTGCACATTCTCCGCAGAAAATGCATTTGCCCAGGTCTATACGCAATGGATCAAGGTCAATGGCTCTGGTGGGACACAGGTCAGTAAGGTAACTGATATCGGTTATTGAATCTGCTGCTCCTGCTCCTGCTCCTGCCGCTGCAGCCGTTTTAATGACCGGCCGCCCCCTGAAAATTCCGGGAACTTCAACTGTGGTGACATCCGGTATGTATTGTTTTCCCTGGTGGTATAAAATTCGCATCTCCGAGAAAACCGACCCAATGTTTGCCTTGTATTTCATAATTTAATTCTCAAATTTTTAAATTCTCAAATCTTCAAATTAAAGATCGTTCCCGCAATAACTCAAATTGAAGCTCTTGTTACAGATCGGGAAGTCGGAAATATCATTATTTCTTACTGCCAGTGCCAGTGCGAGCCAATTGTGTAATGAAGGATCCTTTACTTTATACAGGGCCAGGTTGCCTGTGTTATCGGTGATAGCACAATGGCAGATCTCGCCCCGCCAGCCTTCGGTAAGGGAAATCACAAATGAATCAGGTTTTGGCGATGAAAGGTCAGGATTGCCATGGCTTTCAGAGGGCACGTTGGCAATCAGATCGCGGATGTAGCGAATGGATTGGGTGATTTCATGCCGCCGGACCTGGGTTCTGGAATACACATCGCCGTGATGTTTCACGATGGGCTGGTGCGGAATACGGCCATAAATCAGGTAAGGATGTGTCCATCGGATATCACGGATCAACCCGGAAGCCCTTGCCGCCATTCCCACGCAACCGATTCGTTCTGCCTGCTCATGTGTGACCATCCCGGTTCGTTCAAGCCGGGCCAGTACGCTGGGCAATGTTTTCATGCGGTCGTACATTTCATAGGTCTCGGGTTCGTATTCATCAAAAAGTTGAGTAAGGCTGTCAACCATGTAAGGAGTCACCGGGTACTGGTTTTTCCCGGCCCTGATGAGGCCTTTGGCCAGCCGGCAGCCGCACCATTTCTGAAAAGTATTGATCACGGGAGTGCGCAGCCGGCCAAACACTGAATTTCCCAGTTGATAGGCTATGTCGGCACAAATGGCGCTCAGGTCGCCGGTATGAATTGCCACACGTTCGAGTTCCGAAGCAATCGTCCGGGCATGCAGGATATCCTCTCCGGGAGTGTAATCACACAGGCTTTCCCACAAACCGGTGAAAGCGGTGGTATGACCAACTACCGTGTCGCCTGCAATGTTCTCGGCGAGCACAGTGCGCTGAAGCAGGTTATTCTTTGACACGAACAACGACTCTAATCCCCGGTGCTGGTAACCGAGTTGTATTTCGAGGTGAAGAATTTGTTCGCCGTTACAGATAAACCGGAAATGGCCGGGTTCAATGATTCCGGCATGAATGGGTCCCACGCCCACCTCGTGTAATTCTTCGCTTTCAATCTGGTAAAATGGATAATTGGCGATACTGCTGTTCCTATTGGCCCTGTTTGCCGGATAGCGCACCGGTTTCATCCAGGGATGATCGGAATATTTCAGTCCGGTGTTTTCATGAATTTCTCTTTCAAAAACATGAAAAGCCAGGTTTTTTGCGGTGAGTGAAGGGTATTCACGGGAACTGTCATTCTCAACAACAGATGAAGAAAGGAGTATATGTCCTGTTGTATCATCGGCTATGCAACAAAACAAACGGAGCTGATTCCCCCGGGGCCAGGCAAAGTAATTGACGCAATGGAAGTAAAAGTCTTTGGTCAGGTTGGTGTTCAACTCCAGGAATTCCTCATAAGGCAGCAATGGTATGTCTTTGAGCTGAACCCGCTGGTTGTTTTTTATTTCTAAAGCATTTGTCATAT
>CAYVBH010000154.1:0-9316 GCA_964449015.1 uncultured Bacteroidales bacterium | reverse complement strand
CATGTTATAAGCGGATTCTCCCTGTTCATAAACATCGAGGCCCTCTTCTTCAATGCGATGCTCAACGCGAAGCCCGTTCAAATATTTCAGGGCAATGAACAGAACACCGGCACAGGCAAGAGCCCAGCCTGCAATAGACAGAACTCCAATGGCCTGGCTCTTCAGCAAACCTGCCCCGAAACCATAGAAGACTCCCTGGGTGGTCGAGAAAAATCCCACCATCAGTGTTCCAAAAGCTCCGCAGATTCCATGAACCGAAATGGCACCCACAGGATCGTCAATTTTGGCAACCTTATCAAAGAACTCTACTGATAAAACCACAAGGATACCTGCCAGCACACCAATTATCAGGGCCCCTCCCGGAGAAACCGCATCGCAACCGGCAGTAACAGCAACCAGTCCTGCCAATGCGCCGTTCAACGTCATACTGAGCGTAGGCTTTTTGTATTTTAACCAAACATATATCATGGTTGAAAATGCTCCACCTGCTGCAGCAATATTCGTAGTTACGAAAATAAGGGAAATGGCTTTGGCATTGGCCGTACCTGCTGCTGCCAGCTGACTTCCCGGGTTAAACCCGAACCAGCCGATCCACAGAACAAAGACTCCAAGAGTTGCCAATGTAATGCTATGACCCGGGATGGCTTTGGCGTTACCGTTTTTATCATACTTTCCGATACGTGGTCCTAAAATAGCAGCGCCAACAAGTGAACACATACCTCCTACCATATGAACCACTGAAGAACCGGCAAAATCATGAAAAGGAATAGCCAGCTTGCTGAGCCATCCGCCACCCCAGGCCCAGTGGCCCGAAATCGGATATATTACCAGTGAAATAATAGCACTATACATCAGATAGGCATTGAATTTGGTCCTTTCGGCCATGGCGCCTGAGACAATTGTGGCAGCAGTAGCGGCAAAGACTGTCTGGAAGATCAGGAAGGCCATATCGGGCATATCAGTGCGATAGGTATTTTGTGAAAAAAGATCGATGCCACCCCAAAAGCCGTTCCTGGCACCAAACATGATACCAAATCCTACCATCCAGAAAACAATGGTACCGATTACAAAATCCATCAGGTTTTTAAAGAGAATATTGGTTGTATTTTTCGACCGGGTGAAACCGGCTTCAACCAGGGCAAATCCGGCCTGCATAAAAAATACCAGCGCAGCGGCAACAAGTACCCATACCGTGTTTAATGAAAACGCATAATCTGTCAATGCTGTTTCCAGTGAGCCGACTTTGTCAGCAATAAGTAATGAATCTGTCATGATTTCGTGATTTAATAGTTATTATTCTCCTCCCTCCAGATACATTGCCTTATCGCCCTGCTCTCCTGTTCTGATCCGGTAGGCATCAACAATATCAGAAATGAAAATTTTACCGTCACCGATTTCACCGGTTCTTGCCGAACTCAGAATGGCTTTGATGGCTCCATCCACAAATTTTTCACGACAGTAAAAAGTAATGAGAATTCTTTCGATGGTGCTGGTATCATAGGCAATACCCCGATATACACGCGATTCGTGAGTCTTACCGACACCCCGTACCTCCCAGAATGTGAACCATTCTATGTCAGCCTTATTCAGGGCTTCTTTTACTTCGTCGAATTTCGTTTTGCGAATTACGACTTCGATTTTTTTCATATTCATATCAAAAGGTTTTAGATTTCATGTATTCATTCAACCTGTCAGAGTGAAAATCCCACAACCAGATAAAACTGTTCCTTTTCGGGATTCAAGATAACCTGTCCGGTAACCGGAACACTGAAGGTATCGGTGATCTTGATTTCCTTGCTGGTTCCCAATCCCACATTGCAGATGTTGAAATCACCGTCAGAGGTATACCACCCGTCACCGGCACCAACAAACAGGTTGAAGTATTTGAAAGAATAACCTGCCTGGAAGTACATATCGCCTCCTGTAGACGCCACACCGCCAGCCTCGTTCACAATGTAGTTTGCACTCAGGCTTAACCCTCCGACTGCAAAACCGGCATTAAGTTCCAAGGCATGGCTACCTGTGGAGTCAGAAAAATCAAAGGCTTCCAAACCAGGCAGGTAATAATCTGTCAATCCCAGACTCAAGCCAAAGGGAAATGAATAGGAGATGTACGGGTCCGCTTCGGTATACCCTGAAGCATCAAAAGCTCCCCATACTCCCAACGTCAAGCCTCCGGTTACAAATTTTACACTGGGCTGAAATGAAGGACCCGTTCCCAGTTTACTGCCTCTCCATACATAATTGGAATAGACATCGGCACCTGCACTGAAATTCGACTCTTTTTTCTCTTCCTGCGCCCGCAGCTGAGTTGCCGAAAGAGTCAGCAAGGCAAACACTGCTGTAAATAGTAACCATAGCTTTTTCATGACCAAAAGTTTTAAGTGAATACTTGTATTTTCTGGGACAAATATATATATTTATTTTTCATACCCTATTTTTTTAGGGGTATATTTTATTTTTTTAATATATTTCTTATTTTATACCCTATATATTTTATATATAATTCTTGTTTTTATATTTTATTTTTTATCATACCCCCTACATTTGATTTTTTAAGATGTGATTCCGCTTTTTTCAAACATGCTGGATCATCTGCCAGAAAAACACACTTTTAGCCGGAGAATTTCTGCAAATCACTTAACTTCGTGGTAGATCAGAGTATGGGTCTCTTTTGTGGTGTACAGCAGCCTGCTAATCTTGTACCTTATTTCATGCTAACCAAACCGATGAATCCATGTCAGATTTAAAAGCAATCAGCGAAAAATTGAAGGACTCCCTGGGGCTTCATTACTTTCCAATTGCCCTGGTTTTTTCTGATGAGTATCCCAAAGAGGCCATCAATTCTGATAAACCTTTCAACAGTTGCATTATCCCTTTGATCTTTTCATGTGCCAAAGGAAAAACCGTCGCATTTAACAGAAATAATGCGGGCATGGATTGTTCTACTTTTTTTCTGGGTTATAAGGACTGGATTTTTCCGGGTATCGAATGTTTCTTGTCAGACGGTATCGTTTTTGGCAGAGGGGGCGAACGGTTTGTCAAGACCGCGAAACAGGCCAGGTCATTTGTCAAGGCCTATGTTCCGGAAGAAATCAACAGAAAGGTAACTGTGTTTAAGCCTTTGCATCAATTATTGGAGCATGAATATCCTGAATTGATACTGTTTTTTGTGAATCCCGATGAATTAAGTGGATTGGTGTATCTGCTGCATTTCAATGCGCCGGACAAAGACGATTTGGTTGTCACGGCATTTCATTCGGGCTGTGGTTCCATAGTGACATTACCCATGAAATATAAAACCGCAGGCAAAATGAAAGCTGTTGTGGGAATGTACGATATTGCCGCAAGATCAAAACTCCCTAAAGATATCCTGACACTTACCATGCCTTTTGAACTGGTAAGCGAACTGTATCGTGAAATTGATCATAGCTTTATTATAACCGACAACTGGAAGAAAATTAAGGAACGCAATTCAGCCAGTTAACTTTGACGAACAATACGTCCCAGCAATAAAACTGCTGCTGCCGAAGTGCCCAGCACAAACAGGAAAATCCACAAAGGAAGCATGGCCCATGCATCTGCCAGCTCTAATTTCAGCGCAAAAGGCGTATAGGCCATCAGGATCAGTGAATACAATCCACAGGTCATGGTAACAGCCACAGAAAATACATATCCCCTGCCCTCGCCTTTCAGCAGCCATATGGCCGAAAGAATCATGGGCACCATCAGGGTAATCAAATCAAAGGTGGAAATCATCGCAATACCTTCCATGGGTTCCTCTCCGCTTATTACAAAAATGATCCAGCGGCCGATCCACATGAATGCAAATGCAGCTGCAAAAACAAACATCAGCACGGCTGCAATCATCCGGGTGCGCCTGTGAGGCACCATCTTATTGTAACGGGTCAGGTCCATTCCATGGATACCAAATAAAAAAGAATAGAGCGAAACGCCAAGAGTTGCTGCATACAATAAGAAGAATTTGTTGTAGGCGACTCCCAGCGGGTAGTAGATAAAATCATAGGTAATAAGCGCCTGCATTCCTAGCCAGAACAACCTGCCCATATCAGTGCCCCAATTGAACAAAAACAGGGCAATAATAAGAAGTGGTGTGAAAATGCATAGATTGACCAGGTCATTCCCAAGGAATGTAGCCCTGCCCCAGTCACTCCCATTGGTGTACATGCCCGGAACAAAGAGTCCGATGAGTGAAGTGGCAATCATGAGTACCAGGCTGATTTGAGAGAGAATCAAAGCGGATTTCAAAGAAGCCGGTTGAAGGTTTGACATAATTCCTCCTTTTTTAGGGTTTTTCTCAGGTGTTTGTGCCGCAATTGCCGCATGAACAAAAATAAGCCATTTTAAAGCTGATGTCAATGACAATCATCAACTTCCGGCTAGAAGCACAGCATACCCTTTAGAAAATACAACCAGGTCAGATGCTCTTTTAGAATCTGCTGAAAAAACTAATGGAATTATTTAATTCTGTTTACCAAAAAGAATACTACAACCAATCACTGATCTTCATAATTTCACAATGAAAACCCGACTACCACAAAAAGTTGTTCGCTATCAGGATTCACCACAACCTGTCCGCTTACCGGCAGGCTGAAGGTATCGGTTATTTTAATTTCTTTGGAAGTACCGATGCCTATATTGCAGATCTGAAAATCGCCATCCTCGGTATGCCATCCGTCACCGGCTCCCAGGAAAATGTTGAAATTGCCAAAATCATAACCTGCTTCGAAATATTTATCACCACCGACAGAACCGGCACCGCCTGCTTCATTGACGATGTAATTGGCGCTTAGTGAAAGTCCGCCGGCTTCAAAACCCAGGTTCAGATCGAGGGCATGACTGCCAATGGTATCAGAAGTTTCAAAGAGCTTTTGATCACAATAATAATAGTCGGTAACGCCCAGGCTTAAACCAAAGGGGAAGGACCAGGAAATATAGGGATCGGCCTCAGCATAACCCTGTGAATCGAAAGAACCCCAGACACCTATAGTTAACCCACTTGTTGAAAAGCTCACCGCAGGCTGAAAAGAGGGCCCCGCCAATTTACTCCCCCGCCATACGAAGCTTGAATAAAAATCGGCTCCTACCTCGAAATTTGAATTCTTTTCCTCTTCCTGGGCTTGAATGTTGATTGCTGTATGACTCAGCAAGGCTATCATTATTGCCAGATATACTCTCGGTTTTTTCATTTCGAATTGATTAGTAATTATTATGAAACAGACAAATGTAAATATTTTTGAAATTGTCATGAATATATTCTACATTTTTTATTATTTGATATACCTTTTGCTCTAGCCCCTGTTCATATGATACTCGATCACTAAATCAAATAAAAATATCCCCGACATTACCAATTCAAATATTATCCGGTTTCATACCTGAAGTCACCCTGATTGGATATTCATATTCATTTGAAAATTTTTCTTACCTGTAGGACCAGAATTGTATCGTTGAAAGTTTGAAGCGGATAAAATACAGTGATCTGCACAATGTAATATGAACAATTTTCCTTAAATTAAAGAAGTTATTCCCAAATAGCAGTCTCGTGTTAATGAATTAAATGTCAACTAGTTTATGACACAACAAATAAAATCTGATAGCCGAAAATCAGCTGACCAACAAATAAAAAGTCTGTTTCAAAAACAAGTTGCCGGATTCATTAATAATTCACCTTTGGGAGCGCATTACTATAAACTGACCAAGGCCGGACTTATATTTGAAGGAGGAAATTGTGCTGCAAATAAAATCCTTCAGACAGATCACCGAAAATTCAGGGGACTTACTATTGAAGAGGCATTCCCGGGCCTGATCGGAACAAAAGTTCCTTCAATTTACAAAAACATTGCCCTGAATGGAGGTAATTGGACTTCCGAGGAAGTGCAGTACACCAGCGAAAATGTAGCCCGATATTATCAGGTTAATGCTTTTCAGACAGCACCTGGTTATATGATCGCCATGTTCACCGATATTACTCCTTTGAAGAATTACGAACTGGCATTGAAATTAAAAAACGAAGAATTACAGGTTGCGGAAGAAGATCTGCGTGAAAAGAACAACAAGCTATACGAACTGAATCAGTTGCTCAGTCAGCAGAATATCAAGCTGAAAGAAGTCTATACCCTGTTACAGGAAAGTGAGGAAAAATTCAGGATCGCATTTAAAACAAGTCCTGACGCTGTCAACATCAACACCATTCCGGAAGGGGCCTTTGTGGATATTAATGAGGGATTCACCCGACTCTCCGGATATACCTGGGAAGAAGTTAAGGGAAGAACATCTCAGGAATTGAACCTCTGGGTCGATTCGGCAGACAGAGAAAGGTTGTTCAATGGATTGAAAGAAAACAGCAGGGTCGAAAACCTCGAAATCAGAATCAGGTTAAAGGACGGCACCATCCGGACGGCGGTCATATCGGCATCCATATTGCGGTATCAAGGTTCTGATTATACACTGACAGTAACACGCGATCTCGAAGAGATTTTAGCGGCACGGGAATCAATCAGGGAAAGTGAAGCCCGGTTCAGACAATTTGCCGAGAATATTGACGATGTTTTCATACTGACCGAAGGTGACAGTCTTTTATACATAAATCCTGCATTTGAGCGTAAGTTCGGATATAAACGTGAAAACCTCACACAAAATGTTTCAAATATTATAGACCTTGTCCACCCTGATGACGTGCCTGTTTTTGAAAATATTAGAAGAATATGGCAAAAAGGCGATCAGGAGTTCTTGTCGCATCAGATTCGTTTTAAGGACAGCATTGGCAGGCTAATATGGGTATGGGTACGTTTTACCGCAATCTTTAACAGCAGGAACGAACGGTACAGAACTGCTATTATTATCAGTGACATCACACAACAAAAAGAATATGAGCAGGAACTTCAAATGGCCAAAGAAAAAGCACTGGAAAGTGACAGTCTCAAATCGGCTTTCCTGGCCAACCTCTCGCACGAGATCAGAACTCCCATGAATGGGATAGTTGGATTTTCGGGTCTTCTTACCAAAGATGCACCACCGGATTCGCAAAGCCGTCAATACGTTGAGATCATCAATAAATGCAGTGAGCAGCTGCTGCACATAATTGATGACCTGATAGATATTTCACGGATCGAGGCCAATCAGATGACGGTTTATGAAACAGACTGTAATTTAGTTACACTGATAGATGACCTTTATTTGATGTATACAAAAGAATTGGCCAAAGCCAAAAAGACCTCATCGGTTCAACTGATTAAAAAGATTGAACTGGATGAGCATGAATTGATCATACTCTCCGATGAGTTTCGCCTCAGGCAGATTCTGATGAATCTGCTGAACAATGCTTTGAAATTCACGCACGAGGGTTACATCAGCTTTGGGATCAGTAGGGAGGAACCCGACATGTTAAAATTCTCTATTGCCGACTCGGGAATTGGCATCTCTGATGAGCTTGCTGAGGTGATTTTTAAGCCATTCAGGCAGGTGGAACACAACCATGCAAGAATATACGGCGGTGCAGGTCTTGGATTATCCATTTCAAAAGGACTCGTAAAATTGCTGGGCGGCAGGATTTGGTTGGAAAGCAAACCTGATTCAGGTTCGGTTTTCTACTTTACGATACCTTATCGCAAACCCACTTCACAAGACACCTTCATCAAAGCCTCGCATATTGACAAGAATAGTATTAAAGGTAAAGGCAAAACTGTCCTGATCGTTGAAGATGATGATCTGAACTTTGTCTTTCTTCAAAAGATACTGGCCTTTACTGACATGAGAATCATTCGGGCCATAGATGGCCTTGAGGCAGTGGATAAAGCCGTAAAACACAATCCCGAGCTTATCATTATGGATATCAAGCTACCCCGTTTAAACGGAATGGAAGCCACACGCATGATAAGGGAACACGGCATTCAGGTACCAATCATTGCTCAAACAGCATATGCAATGGCAGAAGATAAAAATAAATGCCTTGAAGCAGGTTGTGATGATTATATATCCAAACCGATAAATACGGACGTACTGTTAAAGAAAATAGCCTATCACTTTCAAAGGAAGGCAACATTACCTGAACAATAGATACATGCTGATAGCAATTTCATTCGTGCATTGTCAACAATACCTCAGTAAGTTTATTGTTATATTTGCAGTTTACTTTTAACCAACTGCAATGACTGAAGAGGTACGAAAGATCTTTGAGGATGAGGCCAAAGCTGTGCTCAATATTCCTGTAACCAATAATTATCAGGCTGCCTGTGATCTGATTTACGAAGCCGTTCATGTTAACGGAGGCAAAGTGGTAGCCAGCGGTATGGGCAAAGCCGGACAGATTGCCCTGAATATAGCTACGACGTTTTCTGCCACCGGCACTCCGGCGATCTTTCTTCACCCTTCGGATGCGCAGCACGGAGATTTAGGTGTGATTCAGAAAAAAGACATCCTGTTGCTCATTTCCAATTCCGGAAAAACATTAGAGATCATTGAGCTTTGCGACCTGGTAAAAAACCTCGGATATAACACCCGGATCATAGTCATTACGGGTAATACCGACAGTGATTTGGGACATCGTGCCCTGGTTACCATATCCACGGGGCATCCGCAGGAAGTGTGTCCGCTCGGACTTACTCCCACAACTTCAACAACGGTGATGACGGCAATCGGAGATGCACTTGTTGTGCTGATGATGAAGAGAATCGGTTTTTCTGCCGCTGATTATGCCAAACGGCATCACGGCGGGTACCTGGGAATCAAATCGCGGCACGCTGCGATGAACGGAAAATAAAATCAGCTCTATCGAAAAAAAAAGTCCCGCCGCTGGCGGGACTTTACATTGTAATACATTCAGGATGACCCTGTATTATTGATGTATATTATCCCAGCAGGGATGCAATCTTGTCGGATTTGTATTTGCCGGCCTTCAGATTTTCCTGAATTTCAGCAAAGCTATTCACGGTATATTCCACATCCTGCAACGTGTGTGCTGAAGTCGGGATGATCCGAAGCATAACCACGTCTTTGGGAACCACTGGATAAACCACCATGGAACAGAAAATTTTGTAATTCTCACGCAGGTCGATAACCACATTGGTGGCTTCAGCCAGTGAGCCTGACATAAATACAGGTGTTACCGGTGACTCGGTATTGCCCAGGTTCAGACCCTTAGCCCTGAAACCTGCTTGCAGAGCCTTAACAACGGTCCAGAGTTTTTCCCTGATCTCAGGCCTGGTCTTTATTAATTCCAGTCTTTTTAATGCTCCGATTACCATGGGCATGGGAAGTGATTTGGCGAATGTTTGTGAGCGCATGTTGTAGCGCA
>CAYVBH010000153.1:0-9376 GCA_964449015.1 uncultured Bacteroidales bacterium | reverse complement strand
CAACAAAGGCTTTTCTCTTCCGTTCGATTTCAGCCTTGTGTTTTTTGTAGTAATTAATCTTGATGTTTTCTACATCATTCACAATGGTTTCAACCGGACGGTTCTGAAGCAGATCGCCCAACAGGGAAATCAGCTCTTCTTTGCTTAAAGCTGCAATATTCACAGGCTCTTCAGGGCCGACACTTTTTTTAAACTCACTGTAATCCTTATTCACATCTTCATGCAGATCAGCTGCAGATTGTTCGGTATCGGCTTGTTCTTCAGCCGGAAGGGCAACAGGATCCGTATTATCGGCAATACTTTGCGTATCGCTGATTTGTTCATTACGAACAGAGCTATTCAAGTCACTCATCTTTAGTTACTTTACTATGGAAATCTTCACAAGATTAGAAACTACGAAAATATACATTAATGACTAATAGTCAAAGTTTTTTAATTGAATTATGCCTGTGATAAAGGCTTTGTTCAATTACTTCAGGGTATATAGGTGACTGACTTTGGTTTGGCCTGACAATGAGATGCCTTTAGGAGGATGGAAAGGACAGGCCTGATAAAGAAGATTACTTATGAAACAAGCCATTCCATGGCTTCTTCTTCGGTATCAAATATTTTAAAATCCATTTTGGCGAATGATTGCAAAACTTTCAACAGAATTTTTTTACTCCCGGTGATACCAACTATGGCTTCTTTGGCAATAAGTTCTTTGGTAAGCGACGCAGCTTTTTTTATTTCTACAAGTACATCTCCATATACAAAGCTTCCCGAAATGTTAACCAGCATGAGCAAATCCTTCATGCCCTCGCTTTTTAATCTTTCGCGGAATACATTGGTTGATTTGATTATGGCCAGGAATTCTTCACTGGTCTTTATGTTGGAGTAATCAACGTAATATATCTGCTTACCCTTATATTCTATGAACTTTGCCCCCTGATTCACAGTTTTGTTTTGGTTAGGTTACGTAAAGTATGCCTATTGGTTTCATTTATTCTTATAGCGATACACTGGTTCCGTCCTGTATAGTTTATTGGTGCAATGCCAAGCATGCTATGAACCATGGTATTTGTTATAGATTGCCTGTATCCCGGGCTCCTCATTAAGAAACTGGTAATTCTCAATTCTGCCACATTCGAACCACATTGATTGGTTGTGTTCAAAACCCATAATGCAATGATTCACTGCAAGTCTTAAATAAGCATCCACAATGGAAAAGCTTCCGCGCTCTGTTATCAGTTTGAAAATGGATGGATTGATGCAATGAATGGTACTGAATCCGATAGAGACAGGTTCGGTAATTTCCCGGATCAATCTTGTTTCACCGTTAACCTTGTTGTGCCAGCCGCACAGACGATATTGGCTGTCAAACAGAAAATCGCGCGAAGATTTTCTTTGCTTGACAGCCAGGGTGACAAGTGGATTGTTTTTCATATGTGAGTTGATCAGATCATTTAAATCCAGGTCGGTGATCACATCCGAAGAAGTTAGTATAAAGGGTTCGTTTGTGTCAAAGAACCAGCGTGCCTTATAAAGGCCGCCTCCTGTATCAAGAAGTTCACTGGTTTCATCTGAAAACTCAATCCGGATGCCAAAAGATTTGTTTTTTTTAATAAAGTCAATAATCTGTGCTGCATGATGGTGAATATTCACAACAATCTCCGTAATTCCAAAATATTTCAGATAACGGATGGTATGTTCAAGCAGTGTCACACCCTGCACAGGTACTAAAGCTTTAGGCATTGTATCTGTCAGCGGACTCATCCGCGTGCCTTTTCCGGCAGCAAGTATCATTGCCTTCATCATGTGCAATTTAAATCAGGTAGTTTCATCAAAATGCAAGCTTTGTCAGTGTTGACGCTTTTCAAGCTCCTGATGATAGATAACCACGTTGAGCGGATATTTGTTTTTTAGATGCCCGGCAAGTTTTTCTGCCATATAAACTGATCTGTGCTGTCCACCAGTACATCCAAATGAAATCATCAGATGCGTGAAACCACGCTTTTGGTAGGCCTCCACAGCCTGATCGGCCATGGCCAAACAGTTGGCGGCAAATTGCTGTACATCGGGCTTTTCCGACAGAAATTCTATAACCTCCTGATTACGTCCGGTCAGTTCCTTATACTTTTCATACCTGCCGGGATTCTCCAGGCACCTGCAGTCAAATACAAAACCACCGCCATTGCCTGATGTGTCCTGCGGAATACTTTCCTTATATGAAAAACTGTTCACACTAACCGTAAGCAGATCGTGTGGCAATTCAAACTGCCTGGAGCGGGGCATGTCGATTAATCTTTCAAACACTTCCGGCAAACTTTTAAGTTTCAAAGAAAGCGGATGATTTTTAAGAAGCCAGTCCAGTGTTTCGGTTGCATAAGGCAGGCTCTGCAGGAAAAGCGGTTTTCGTTCGATATAGCCCCTGAATCCATAGGCTCCCATGGCCTGCATCAACCTCAGGTATACAAAACCATAATAGTAACTCAGGAAAATTTCGCGATCAAACCAGGAAAAGGATGCGGAAAAGACTTTCAGGTAATAGTCGAGTAATTCCTTGCGAATGGAATGTGATAAATGGGTTTTTGCTTCAAAAAGCAACGATGCCAAATCGTAATGAAGCGGACCTTTTCTGCCTCCCTGGAAATCAATAAAATACAACTGATCTTTGTGGAGCATAATGTTTCTCGATTGAAAATCCCTGAACATAAAGGAATTTCGTTCAGCACCAATCAGCCAGTTAACAATCTGAACAAAGTCATCTTCCAGATCCTGCTCGTAAAAACCGATTTTCAATGGTTTCAGCAGGCAGTACTTGAAGTAATTCATATCCCACATCATGCTTTGCACGTCGAATTCGGCACGCGGATAACACCGGCTGTAATCCAATCCTGCCGCTGCATGAATCTGTAATCCGGGCATGGCATCAATAACCCTTTTGTATATTGCAAGAATTTCTGCATCGCTGCCGGAATTCTTTCTCAGGGTAGCCAGGTGTTCAAAAAGTGTAACATCTCCAAGATCCTGCTCAAGATAAATGTGATTTTCCAGATCCGAAGCCAGTACTTCCGGAACCTTGTTGCCGGTTTTTGTCAGTTGCTGGTTCAGGTAAATGAAGGCCTGATTTTCGCGGTTATCCTTGTTGTACACACCCAATACGCTGCCCTGCACTCCTGTAATCCGGAAATACCTGCGGTATGAACCCGATTCAGGCAACGGCTTAACAGATCCGGCAGAAGTTCCGGACCACGTTGAATAAAGTGCTTCTATGTTCTTTAATGTTTCTTTCATGAATCGGGTTTTGACTAACCGGCTATTTCCAATGACTTTTCGAGGATCAGGTTCCACGCGTCTCTGATATGCCTCAATTCAACGTGGGTTTGGGCAGTTACCATGCGCAATGTAAAATTTCCATTGAGCTTGGTGTGGGATATGTAAATGCTGCCTGTGCCGTTAACAGCAAGCATCAGCTTTTCGTTTAGCCTGTTCAGCTCATTCGTGTCATCAATACCATGGGGGTGATACCTGAAGCAAACCAGGTTAAAGTGCAGCGGTGCAAGTATCTCAAAGTCATTTCGTGCTTCAATCCACGACTTTAATTTGGCTGCCAGATCTATCTGAAACCGCAGTTTTTCCTGAAGTCCCCTTACACCAAAAGAACGAATAACGAACCAGAGTTTCAGAGCTCTGAATCTTCTTCCCAATTGAATACCCCAGTTGGAATAATCGTTTACATGTTCAGGAATCTGTGTTTTCAGGTATTCGGGTACAAGCTTGAAAGTATTGATCAGTGTTTCACTGTCTTTTACAAAATAAGCCGAACAATCAAAGTTGGTAAACAACCATTTGTGCGGATTAAACACAAAGCTGTCGGCCTGTTCAACTCCCTTTATCATCCACCGGTATTCAGGTAAAACCAGTGCTGATCCGGCATATGCAGCATCAACATGAAGCCAGATGTCATATTTTTTGCATATCGCGGCAATTTCGGGTAAAGGATCAACAGCTGTAGAGCCGGTAGTTCCCAGGGCTGCAACCACGCATACAGGCTTCATCCCGTTTTGAATATCAGCAATGATAGCTTTTTCAAGTGGTTCAGACTTCATGCTGAAGTTTTCATCCAGTTCTATTTTTACCAGGTTGTTCTTACCGAGGCCTGCAATTTTAACGGCTTTTTCAATAGACGAATGTGCTTCCGATGAGCAATAAACCCGCATTACCGGTTGTTCCATCATACCGTCGTGGTTTACCTGAAAACCGGTCGACCGTTCTCTGGCAGTGAGAATGGCACACAGCGTGGAAGTGGATGCGGAATCCTGGATAACCCCTTCGAAATGTGCAGGCAAACCGGTCATGTTTTTAAGCCAGTTCATAACCGCTTCTTCCAGTTCTGATGCTGCCGGAGAGGTTTCCCACTTCATGCACTGTGCACCTAATGCCGAGGAAAGGAATTCGGCCAGAATGGAAGGAAAACTGTTGTTGGCCGGGAAATAGGCAAAGAAACCCGGACTTTGCCAATGGGTCATCCCGGGCACGATCACCTTTTCAAAATCCGCAAAAATCTGCTGCATGCTTTCCGGATCTTCCGGAGGGGCAACAGGAATCTGCGAAAAAATTGATCCGGGCTTGCATGAAGCCTTAACCGGATATTTTTCAATCTCATTGAAATAATCGGCAATCCAATCAACGAACCGATGTGCCTCTATGCGGAATTGGTCTGAATCCATGATCTTTTTTATTCTGTGAATGGGCTAAAAATAGTGAAAATATTGGCCGGAACGACAATTATTTTGAATTGTGGAATTGATTTAATACTTTTAGAACCGATTGTTGTCAATTAAAAAGCCCTATGCAAATTGAATTGTATGATGCGGATTTACTGAACTTTGTGGAATTCAACACAACCGGCGACAATGACAATTATAATCGTTGTGATGAAGAATCAAAATACCTGGATAGTTCGGTTTTCTACATCTTTCAACCCTGTTTTGAAGAAGCCAACAGAACTTACGACTATTTCGGAGGAACCAAGTATAACTCCCGGCTTATTATTGTTTTACGCAACGAACTGATCAACAACCTGAACAAATTTGAATCGCTTAAAAGCGGTGAAGAATTTGCCGAACTGATCAGCAGCAGGTTTATGGGGAAACAGTTCCTGGCCAATCTTGAAGAGGAAGATTCACAATGGATTACCTACTGGAAAGAATACAACCGCAAGATTATCGGGGTAAATAAGGATCTGATAGACCTGGCAGAAAGATGCGCCTTTGAGGAAAAGGTGCTATGGGTTATTGGCTACTAAGTGTTTTACTCGCTGTTTAGTTTCCTGATGCGGAAAAAATCAAAAGTTGGTTCTGTCTTTATTTTTGCAGGTTCAGTATTTCTGACTTGTGTCATCTTGTTTTTCCTGTTAAGGGTTGCTTTCCTGTTGTCAAAAAATCATCTTGCAGAAGGCATACCGGCTCCTGTGATCCGTTATGCTTTGCTCAACCGGGGAATTCTTTATGATATCAATGTGAGTTCCTTTGCTGTTTTCGTTCCTTTTATCCTGTTGGGCCTGGGCACTTTAATCTCAAAGGCAACAAAGGTGTTCAACCTGGTTTCACGATATTACCTATACATTGTTCTCACTTTAATCATGGCAATTTATGCCACCGACCTGCCTTTTTTCGACTACTACAATGCACGAATTACCAGGGCGGTATTCAGCTGGACTGATCATCCGCTGCTGATGATAAAAACGCTGTTGTCTTACAAATCCTACTTGATATACCTGTTGTTGTTCATTGTTTCTGCCTCATTGGTTATTTGCTGGGTTCGTTTTCTATACAGGAAGGTCGTCCGGAATAGCATGCTCCAAAAGGGCAAATCCTTTGAGCCGGTATGGTTGCTGGTTGGCTTGTTTCTTATAGCAACCGGCATGCGCGGTGAATTCAGGTTGCACTACAGACCGCTGCTTCCGGAGCATGCCTTATTTTCGCCCTATTCTTTTGCCAATCAGCTGGGCATGAATCCGGTATACAGCTTTGCGGAAAGTTACAGCGCTAATAATATTGACTACTTTGATGAAAAGGAGGCAGTGGAGCG
The DNA here is from genome assembly GCA_964449015.1 of uncultured Bacteroidales bacterium. Classification (GTDB taxonomy): domain Bacteria; phylum Bacteroidota; class Bacteroidia; order Bacteroidales; family UBA10428; genus UBA5072. The sequence continues at coordinate 3,301 of CAYVBH010000153.1, read as the reverse complement.
ATCCTGCCGCTATCTGAATATCACGCCGGCTTATAATTCACCCATTGCCAGAGATATTGCTTTTACTGATACCCTGTTCAAACGAAACGTGGTGATCATCCTGCTTGAGAGCATGAGTGCAGACGTTTTGGGAGTTAACGGTAATCCGGATAACCTGTGCCCTTTTCTTGACAGTTTGGCCTTAGAAAACATATATTTTGAGAATATATTCACTGATGGGATACATACCTATAATGGTGTATTTTCGTCCTTGTTTGGCCTGCCTGCTATCCTTGAGTTTAAACCTACCAAAACTCCGCATACCGTCAGCCTTGAATATTCGGGTATTTCGAACATCCTGCATCCTCTTGGATACAGGATGCTTTATTTCTGCAATGGTGATAAAAACTTTGACAACCTCGATTTCTTTTTAAAACACAACAGATTTGACGAAATCATTTCGCAGGAAAACTATGCAAAAGAGGAAGTATATGACTCATGGGGAGTTACCGATCTGGCCATGTTCAGGAAATCAATAGGCAGGATGAATGAACTGTATCAGCAGCAACAACCCTTTGTTTCTGTAATCATGACAATTTCAGCCCATGAGGGTTATATACCTCCTGCCGGCGTTTACAAGTCAGATGATAATCAGAAACAGGCCTATGAATATGCTGATTACGCATTGCGCAGTTTTTTCAAAGAGGCATCTGGACAGGAGTGGTACAAGAATACAGTCTTTCTTCTTGTTGCCGATCACGGGCAGAGTTTTGACCGGACCTATGATCTGTCATTATCCTATTTTCATTCTCCAATGGTTATTGTAGCGCCTTTTTTGAATGAGAAAAAGCACTATAAAAAAATTGGGCTTCAGCTTGATGTAATGCCAACCATTATGGGAATTCTTAAAATACCCTATGTGAATAATACGCTGGGTATTGATCTTAGGAAGGAATCAAGGCCTTATGCCTTTTTTTCCAGCGATGACAAAATCGGTTGTCTCAATGAGCAGTTTTTTCTGGTGATCCGCAAACACGGTGTGGAATCACTTTACAAGCATAACAACGGGGACCTGGCCAATTACCATGAGATGTATCCGGACGTTGTTGACAGCATGAGGGCCTATGTTTATTCAATGTACCAGACAGCGCAGTATCTGATTAATGGTAAAAAAACTGCACTGCCGGTGCCTTCAAGACCGTTGGAATGAAACAATTATTGCTCCGGAAGGCAGGTAATTCTTTTGCTGCGGGATAAAACTTCAAGGCATGCCCTTGTGTTGTAATACGGGCGCTTCCAGAAGCCTGCCTTGTTCATCCAAAAAGGAAGAATGTTGCCGGTCAGCTCATCATAAATCTCCTGCTGAAAACGGGTTATTTCTTCTACTGTCATTATTATCGGAATATATCAACGGCTTACTTTTCCTTTCCAAGATACTTCATATTGTTGCTGATCAGGTTGGTTAATGTTTCAACTGATGTATCGGAATAATAACCGTCAGCTGCCGTATTCAGGCAATAATCCACCAGTCTGTCAACCGTTGATGTGGCAACATGCATCCGGGTATCGGAGGATGCGTAATACAGGAAAACGGTACCATCATCATCTGCGATCCAGCCGTTGGTAAACAATACGTTCGAAACATCCCCAATACGCTCTTCTCCCTCGGGAGCCATAAGGAATCCGGCCGGTTCAGCAATGAGTTCCGAAGGATCATCAAGAGAAGTCATGTACAAGTAAAGAACGTACCTTAAACCTGCAGCACATCCCCTGACGCCATGGGCCAGGTGTAGCCATCCTCTAGGAGTTTTAATGGGGTGGGGGCCTTCACCGTTTTTGACTTCTTTTATTGTATGGTAATACCGGTGGTTGATTATTTTTTCATCCTTTACAACGGCATGGGTGATATCATCAATGAGTGCCCATCCGATCCCCCCGCCTTTCCCGGCATCTATAAAGCCATCCTGAGGCCTTGTATAAAGAGCGTATTTGCAATTTACAAATTCAGGATGCAACACTACATTTCGCTGCTGGCTTCTTGAAACCAGGTCGGGTAGCCTTTCCCAGCTAACCAGGTCCCGGGTCCTTACAATACCCGCTTTGGCAACTGCCGATGATAAATCTCCGTTACCTGCAGTAGGATCCTTGTGCTCAGCACAGAAGATACCGTAAATCCATCCATCCTCATGCCGGGTAAGCCTCATGTCGTATACATTTGTTTCAGGTTCCTTAACCTGTGGCAGTCGCACAGGGTAATCCCAAAACCGGAACTGATCGATACCATTGGGGCTTTCGGTAACTGCAAAAAACGACTTGCGGTCATTGCCTTCAACCCTGGCCATCAGCAAATACTTTCCGTTGTGCTTTATAGCACCGGCATTAAATGCGGCATGTATGCCAATTCTTTCCATCAGGAAAGGATTGGTTGCAGGATTCAGGTCATATCGCCAAAAAAGGGGTGCATGATCTCCGGTTAAAACGGGATTCTCATACCTTTCAAATATACCATTACCCGGAAGTACTTTTTTATTCTTTTTTATAATCAGGGCATTGTGCAATTGCTCCAACTGCTCAAGCCTTTCTTTGTATACGATATTCATCTTGACCTATTTATTGGTTCACATAGCATGAGACAGATCCCACCTGCCTTTCAGAGTTTCGTAATTCAGCGCTTCATGCAATAGTTTCATGAATCGGATCCTGGATATTTCTTCTGCCCCAAGCGATTGAAGATGGGCAGTGGATTGCTGCGCATCAATAAAATGAAATTCATACTGAATAGCCCAATCAACTAATTTACAGAACGCTACTTTTGATGCATCTCTCATGTTGTAGAACATGGATTCTCCGAAAAATGCCTTGCCTAACGATACGCCGTAAAGACCACCAACAAGCTTGCCGTCATAGTATGTTTCAAAAGAATGTGCCAATCCAATCTGATGAAGGCTGATGTATGCCTGAATCATTTCTTCAGTAATCCAGGTGCCCTTTTGTCCATTACGTTTTACGGCTGCGCAATTCCTGATAACCCCTTCAAAATCGGTGTCGGTTCGAACTTTATATATTTCGCTCCGGATCCGTTGCCGGAGACTGGATGAAATCCTGAATTTCCCGGGGAATAATACAAGCCGGGGATCAGGCGACCACCACAGAATTGGGGAATGCTCGTCGTACCAAGGGAAAATTCCTTGAGAATAGGCTGTTATGAGGGATTCATTGCTCAAATCACCTCCAACAGCTAGCAGTCCATCGGTGTCTGCTGAACACGGATCCGGAAACTGATACTCTAAAGGCATGATTACAAAGGTAGTAATAAAAAAAG
>CAYVBH010000152.1:0-9382 GCA_964449015.1 uncultured Bacteroidales bacterium | reverse complement strand
ATGGTTTGTTGATTGAAAATCTCCTGTTTTCCTTATCGTGTGTGAACATGGCAATAACTATACCGGCCATGGTGATCACAATGCCCAGTATGGCCAGTAAACTGAGCTGCTCATCAATCAGGATCCATCCGAAAACAGCGGCCATGGGCGGTGCCAGTGTCATGATGAGCATGGCAAACCAGGAGCCGATAATGGTATAGGATTTGAATAGAAAGAAATCGCCAAGTACAAAGCCTATGATTCCCGATATTGAAAGCCACAACCAGTTGTGAGCGGTGGCATCGGTGGGCAGGATCAGGCCCCGCATAATCAGATTCAACAGAGTGAGGAAGAAAAAGGCGATTACCAGCCTGATGATGTTCACTGGTAATGAACCTACCTTTTTGCTGGCCTTTTCAAAATACAAGGCGGTAATAGCCCAGAAAACCGCTACCAACAAAGCTGCAAATTCACCGTAATGTGAGGAAATCATAATTCAGGATGAAAGGCCAAAAGTAGGCAGACTTTTCACATTAGCAAAATGTCTTTGCGAATTGATGAAGGATTACGACCTTATGTTAAGACCTTTCATAAATTACTTTATAACAAACACCAACCCAAAACAGAGGTTGACAATATCTACCATACGGATTTGTTTATTGCTGAAAGCCAGCTTCAACTGATAATCCACAGTGCCCAGTTCGGAATAAAGAGAACAAACTTTGATTTTATTTCCATTGACAGGCAATCCGATTCGGGCGCCAATAAAGGGATTCACATGAATGGCATTGGGATTGTAATAGTCTTTTGGAAAGTAGTCGGGGTATTTCAGGTAGGTTTTTGACGCAATGCTGTAATTCACACTGGCTCCGGTGTATACTCCCGTTCTTATTTCGCCGACAGTGGCAATATTAAAATGGAAAGCCGGTTTGAGGGCAATGGTATGTACGCTGGTGCCGTTAACAAAAGAGGGGAGGTAGCCGTAATTAAAATCAACAGTAACATTGGTTTTTTGTATGGATTTTCCATAGCCGATGGAAAACAAGCCCAGGTTACCTGCATACTGGATTTTGCAATACCTTATCTTACCAGAGTTACCTGAAACCCGGGTAGTGTCCTTTGCATTGGTTCCAAGGCATAGCATTATGCCTGTCATGATGAACAATAACCTCTTTAACATGATCTCAAAAACTCATTCTTTCAATAATACTTTCGCTACCGACCAGACTGACAACATAAAACTCCCTGTCAGCAAGAGATGCTGCAACCAGTGTGTGAATTCCATTGTCATCAAAATCCTCATAAATGTGAGTATGTCCATACAGGCAAAGAATGGTATTATCGCTGTGCACAAATTGTTCATGTACCAACCTGTTCGGACCTTCCATCTGATCTCCATGCGGCGGGACATGGGCGATGAATATGTTTTGGTATGATTCATCAGAAAGTACGCTATTTAACCAAACATAATCAGGTGAAAGATTGTTGTTTTCCCAGATCACATCATCAAAAAGAATGAACCGGTAGGGGCCACAACAAATGCACATCCTGCGCGAACCAAAAAGCCGGTTGTAAATATACCTGCCACTTGACCGATAATCATGATTCCCGATGACGGTTACTAACGGAAGCGCCGATTTTTTTATTTCATCCAGATACCATATGTATTCCTGTGACAACCCCGAATTGGTAATATCGCCACCACACACTATGAAGTGAATATCATTGCGGCTGTTAATTTGATCAATTGCTGTTGCCAGTAAATCATAGTTGTCGTGCACATCTGAGAAAAAAGCAATTCTCAACGTGTCCTGCGGCTTCAATAAGGTGTCAATTTTCGCAACTTCACTTTCATTCCATTGAAGTTCCGGAACGTCGATATCATAAGGGCTGTATTCGATAAGGTCGGAACAGCCAATCGCAAAAAGCAGGATCAATAATGAGAAACATCTGCTGAATAACAGTATTTTTTTCCAAAACAAATTCATCACACCAGACAATTACAAGTATTTTATTCATCTGTAAGTCTTGTTGCCTGCCCCGTAAATTGAAAGTGTTCTGAAGAAAGCATTACACTTCTTGCAATAACCATTGTTAGATATAAGGGTAAAATAGGTTTTGGGCAAACAAAGCTACAGATACTGGATGCATTTTCCCGGAAATGGTTGCAGAATTTGATCAAAATTTCCAGGGAAATTCATTAATAGATTAGAAACATTGTTCTTATTCTTGACTTCTCTCTACTTCAGCCATTTATCGAGCCATCCGAAAAATTCACGTTGCCAGAGGATGCTGTTTTGTGGTTTCAATACCCAATGGTTTTCATCGGGATAAATCAGCAATTTACTGGGAATGCCACGTAGTTGTGCCGTGTTGAAGGCTTGCAGACTTTCGGTATAGGGAATGCGAAAATCGTTCATGCCGGTAATCAGCATGATCGGGGTGTCCCATTTGTCAACATGAAGATGCGGAGAAGACTCCGTAAAACTTTTTGATTTTGGCTTTTCCCAGTAATACCCACCCAGGTCATGGTGTACAAAAAACATTTCTTCAGTGGACGCCGACTGACTTTCGAGGTTAAACATGCCGCAATGCGATATAAAAACCTTGAACCTTTTGTTATGATTTCCGGCAAGGTAAAGTACCGAATAACCTCCGTAGCTGGCGCCCACGGCACCAAGCCGGTCCTTGTCAACATAAGGTTCCTGGCACAGGGCATCAATGGCACTCAGATAGTCTTTGATATTCTGTCCGCCATAGTCTCCCGAAATCTGTGCATTCCATTCCTGTCCGAATGTGGGGAGTCCCCTACGGTTCGGTGCCACTATGATATAACCGTTTGCTGCCATGAGCTGCATGTTCCAGCGATATGAGAACCTTTGTGAAACGGCGCTTTGCGGGCCACCCTGGCAGTATAAGAGGGTGGGGTATTTTTTGTCGGGACTGAAATCGGGCGGATAAATGATCCAAACCAGCATGTCTTTACCATCTGTTGTTTTGACCCATTTTTCTTCTACTTTGCCTGTTTTGATTACATCATAAATATTCTTGTTGGTAAAGGTCAGTTGTGTTTCGCCTCCGGTTTGAGGGTCTATTTTGAAAATCTCAGATGGAACCGACATGGTCCCTTTGGTTCCCACCATGATTCCGTTTCTCATGGTCAGGGCAGTGTAATCGTGAACACCCTTGGTTACGGTTCTGATTTCAAGGGTTTCCGCATCAGCTTCCATCACCTGGTAAGTTGCCTGAATGCCGCTGATGAAGTATAGTTTTTTACTTTCAGCATTCCAGACAAAATTGGAAGCGTTACCGTCGTACTTTTCAGTGATGCATACTTTATTCCTGCTTTGGAGGTCGTAAACAAAAAGCCGTTCCTTATCGGCCTCATAACCGGGAGTTTCCATGCTCATGAATGCCATTTTACTGCCATCGGGAGAAAACACGGGGCTGCGGTCATAACCTATCATGCCTTCAGTTATATTCTCTGTTGTTTTTCCGTCAACATCATATAGGTATATATCCGAATTGGTGCTTTCTGCAAATGCCCTTCCCCTGAGCTTTTTACATGTATAAGCCAGTTTTGAGCCATCAGGGCTCCAGGCAATATCAGAATCGTCAAAATAGGGTGGCAAAGGCGAATCATAGGGCTCACCGGAAAGGATGTCAATTCCCTGACCCACTTTACCGTCGTTAATTTCTGCAATAAAGATGTGGCTGTAGGCATAATCGTGCCATGAATCCCAGTGCCGGTACATCAAATCGTCAAATACCATACCCTTGGCCAGGGGAAGATCGGGATATTTATCCTGCACAGTGGAATCAAGCTTAACATCCTGCAGGTACCAGAGCCGTTTTCCGCCCGGGGCAACATCAAAGCCGCCTATGCTTTCTTTCAAATCAGAAATTACTTTTTTGTCAGATCCGTCGGCATTCATTTTCCAAATTTTGGTTACATCACCCTCTTTGCATAAAAAAGCAATGAGTCCGCTATCCATCCACCGGGGATTGCTGCATGAAGGTATGCCTTCGGTGAGGTTTACAGGGGACTTGCTTCCGTCTGTGGGGACAGAATAAATCCAGCTATGTTTTTTCTCAGTAGTCACATCATAGCGTGTAACTGCGTAAATTACAGTTGATCCGTCGGGCGATAGCTGCATATCGGCAACTCGACCGAATTTCCAGAGTAACTCGGGAGTAAAGCGGGCATTCTTTATTTCTTCATCAGTAAGCTGATTCAGAAAGTTTCCTTCTTCAGAAACAGCGGGTTTCTTGTTGGTATCATTGCATCCGGTGCACATGGCTATTAGTAAAAGTGCTGAAAATAAGATAGTTTTGTTCATATGGTTATGCTTTAGAATAGCAAAAAAAACGGTATAAAGATAGGATTTCCGGATGAAAAGTGGATGCTTGATGCTGGATACTTGATGTTGGATACTGAATAGAGTGAACCTGAATTTAACACCGAACCTGCCTACCGGCAAGCAGGCACCGAATTAAGAAGATGTCCATACAATAAGAAGATCAGACGACCAGACATCCAGACAACCAAAGATGCCGCCCCTCTGGGGCTATGTTATTTAGTATATTAAACCGGTTTCACCCTCAAATACTGCACCGGCCAGTTTGTGCTTTCATTTAACTCATAGGCAGCATGCAAACCAAAATAGGGATTGCGCAGCAATTTAATCCGGATGTTAAGGAAAACTTTTATTTAACCAATAAACATCCTAAATTTCATGATATAAATTTATTAAATTCGCTCTTCAGGTAATAATAAAATCACAATACCCTATGAAACAAGCTTTTATTAACGGAATCGGAATATCCTTATTCCTGATGCTGATATCATGTTCTCCAAGGAAGAACAATGATTTAAAAATTGAATTTGAAAAATTCGTTATGCCTAATGGTTTACAGGTGATTCTGCATGAGGATCATTCCGATCCGGTTATTTCTTATGCAGTGATGTACCATGTTGGTTCAAGTAGGGAAGAAAAGAACAGGACCGGCTTCGCACATTTATATGAACACTTGTTGTTTCAGGGTTCTGAGAATGTGTCACCGGGAGAATTCGATAAAATCCTTGAAAGTGCAGGTGGATCCAATAACGGATTCACAAGTCGCGATGTTACTACCTATTATGAGGTATTTCCCAAAAACGCACTGGAGAAAGTGCTTTGGCTGGAATCGGATAGGATGGGATTTTTCATCAATTCAGTTACGCCAAGGGCCCTTGCCATCCAGCAAAATGTTGTCCAGAATGAAAAACGGCAGCGGGAGGACAACAATCCTTATGGCTTTACAGAATATGTAATGATCAAAAATCTTTATCCGCAAGATCATCCATACAACTGGGAAATCATTGGTGAAATGGAAGATCTTAAGAACGCTTCTCTTGAAGATGCCAAATCATTTTATGAGAAATACTACGGTCCCAATAATGCTACGCTTGTCTTAGCAGGTGATTTCAATAAGGACTCTGTGAAAACTTTGCTTAATAAGTATTTTGGAGAAATTAAAGCACACGGCACTGTCGCCAAACGTGAGGCTATGGTACCCCATCTCGATAAAACAAAGAAGCTCTATCATGAGGATAACTTTGCAAATGTACCGGAATTGACTATGGTTTGGCCTGTGCCTGAAAATTATAATAAAGACATGTATGCACTTGATTTCCTTGCAAAGCTGCTTTCAGATGGGAAAAAGGCACCATTATATAAAGTGCTGGTAAAAGAAAAACAACTAACCTCTGCAGCGAATGCTTATAATAGTTCTACTGAGCTTGCCGGGGAATTCACAATCAATGTACGCGCCAATGAAGGCAAAAACCTGAAAGAAATTGAAACGTCTATATTTGAAGCCTTTAAACGTTTTGAAACAGAAGGGATTACGGATCGCGATGTGGAACATGTACGGGCATCCATGGAGAAGAGTTTTTATTGGACATTGAACAGCGTATATTACAAATCGGTACAACTTGCTTATTACAATACTTTCAAAAACGATCCCGGTTACTTCACAAAGGATATTGAAGGAATTAAATCGGTTACCGTCGCTGATATTCAAAGGGTGTACAACACGTATATCAAAGATAAACCTTATGTAGCTACCAGCTTTGTGCCTAAGGGAAGACTTGATCTGATGGCTGAGAATTCTGAAAAAGCGAAAGTAAATGAAGAAACAGTGGAAACCGCGTCACAGGTGGAGATTGGTGAATCCGGTTCTGATTCAATAGTGAAAACCACCTCTGTCATTGACCGTTCTGTTTCTCCAAAATTAGGTGAAGATCCCATCGTAAACACCCCTGAAGTATGGAGGGCAAAATTGTCAAATGGTATTGAAGTATATGGGATTGAACAGAATGAACTACCCCTGGCATATATAGATGTTGTAATGGACGGTGGATCTTTTTTGGACGATACCAGCATGGTGGGTGTGGCCAATTTAATCACAGATGTCATGCCCCAGGGGACAAAGAATAAAACCCCTGAACAGCTTGAGGAAGAGATTAAGCTTTTAGGAACTGATATTCAGATGTATACCGGCAAAGAAGAAATTGTAATGTCAGCCGATTTGCTATCACGGAATTTTGAAAAAACCATTGCCCTGATGGAAGAGATCATTCTTGAACCCCGCTGGGATAAAGAAGAATTCGATCTGGCAAAAACTAGCACAATCAATAAAATTTTACAAAACGAAGTGCAACCCAGGGTTGTGGCAAGCAGGAGTTTTTACCAATTGCTCTATGGCAAAAATCACATCTTTGGTTATTACAGCCTGGGAACAAAAGAGTCGGTAGAAAAGATTCAGTTGCAGGATTTGCAGAACTTCTACAAATCGAATATAGCCCCCAATGTGACCCGAATTCACATTGCAGGAAATATTTCGAAAGAAAGAGCATTGGAAGCATTAAAATCACTGGAAACAAAATGGACTGGCACAGCACAGTCAAAAACTGCGAGGTATGCTGCCCCTCCAGAAATAGAAAAATCACAAATTTATTTTGTGGACATCCCTGGTTCACAGCAATCGGTAATTTATGCAGGTTATCCAGCCATGTCAAGAAGCAGTGAAGATTTTGTGAAAGCCGGCTTCTTAAATTATCGCATTGGAGGCGCTTTTACCAGCATTTTAAATCAAATACTGCGTGAACAAAAAGGTTTTACATACGGCGCAAGCAGTTATTTTGCTGAATTAAAGAATATTGCACCGTTTTATATCGGTACGATGGTGCGTTCTGATGCCACACTGGAATCGCTGAAGATTATTAAAGAAAGTCTGGAAAATTACCGTAGTGGCATTAATGAAGCAGATCTTAATTTTACAAGAGATTGTCTGGTGCGAGCCAATGCACTTCGTTTTGAAACCCTGGGTTCATTAACTGAAATGCTTTCTACTATGAGCAAATATGGATTGGGAGATGATTTTGTGGAAAAAGAATCAGAAACCATCAGGAATTTTACACTCGACGATTATAAAAACACAGCACAAAAGTATATCCGGCCTGAGAAAATGATCTATGTGGTTGTGGGTGATGCGACAACCCAGTTAAAGCCATTGGAAAAGCTTGGATTTGGAAAGCCGGTGTTGCTAAATTAATCGAAGGAGAAGTAGTCAGAAGGTGAATTTAATGCCAAAGCCCAGGTCAATCCCGAATTAAACGTCACCACTGCGATAGACTTCAAACAAAAGTTTTAAGTCAAAGCTTACAGCAAAGGGTATAGGTGGTATTTTGTATTCAATACCAACGATGCCATCTATACCAATTGCAAAATCTTCACCCCGGTTATCATATGTGCCTGTTTATAATTCTCATTGCTAACGTATCAATAATAAAATGAAACAGGCTGAATAGTTCAGGGTTTTTGTCCGGGGTCGGACCATGCTTTTTTGTGATCCTTTAAGAAAATTGGAATGTGTGCTTGTGTTACTGGATGCTGGACCTGCCTGCGCTGCTACTGCTACTAAAAACCCTTGAAGGGTCTAAGGACCGCTTCAAGGGTGAGATAGTCTGATCAGTTGTTAAAAGTGAATGGTTCCGAGAGGATTGATGCTCATTAGGCAAACGTCATATCCCATTTTCACACTTTTCAACAATTCAACATCCACTTTGCAGCCGAATGCCTTTTCAAACAGTACCTTGCTGTAACCTGTTGTACACTGGCACCAGGTATTGGTTTCAAGCCGGTCTACTTCGGCAAGCATCGGACAAGGACAGAAAGGGAATTGCAAATATACTTTGCCGTCATGGTAAGATAATCCGGCAGCTTTGGCTTTGTCGTTACCGGCAAATTCTTCCAGGTTTGAAGATGACTTCATCAGTTCCTGCAATAATGCCAGTTTTTCATCCATTCCGTAACCGCACTGACAGTTCATCCTGATTTGCTTTACTGTGGATAAATCGAAATTGCTTTCCAATCGTTTCATGGTGTTTCTAACCCAGGAAGGATTGTCTTCCTGGTTGACCATTACCATGCGCTGAGCAGTTGTTTCATCGCTCACCTTTTTAACAGCATGATATATTACCTGTTCCTGTATTTTTCTGATATCGTACATAAAATGTGATTTTTATGAGTTTCATTTAAAGCAAACTCATGATTAAAACTAGTAACTAAAAAGCCGAAGACAGTTTTGTGGCAATTGATACAAATACTGAATTCAATACAATAAAACAATACCAAACCTTTTCGGAGAAATGCCGAAAAAATGAAACATCAACCTGTGGTTTGCTGAGGTTAACTAGGCGTTGATTACCAGTTTTAAAACGATTCTCATGGATAACTTTGAAAGAATGGAATGACAAAAATAGAATTATTTCCGAGGAAAACGCAAATATTGGTGAATATTTCCGGCTGTTTCGCGTCAGGTAATCAATCAGTCAGGGTTTTATAGTGATGATGACTGACACCCGTTTAAAATATTATCTTTGGAAGTCAAAATACCAATACAAATCATCACATCATCATGAACATAGAATTGAAAAAAGATTTTTCCTACTCATTGCTGGTTCCAACCAGCATGGGTATCCGAATTACCCCGGCAAACGGACAGCCTGTTCAAAGCAGCGAATTGTATACTATGCAGGCCACCAGTGCAGAAACCAATGTTGCCAGCATCGCTTCTTATCTGGGTCTGCCGGTTAAGGTACTTACCACATTTGTGAAAGACAGCCCGATTGCCCAGTTTATAAAGAACAACCTGGCCGGCCGGCACATGATTTATGAAGGAAAGGAAGTTGCCCAGGGTGGTCCCTGGGGATACCGGCACCAGTTCAATATTGCCGACAGTGGATATGGTTCACGTGGTCCGCGTGTTTTGAATGACAGGGCTGGAGAGGTAGGTCGCACGCTTAATGTAAAGGATTTTGATCTCGACCGGATTTTTGGCAAAGAAGGCGTTCAGA
>CAYVBH010000151.1:0-9408 GCA_964449015.1 uncultured Bacteroidales bacterium | reverse complement strand
TTTCCAGATTTTCTTCAGCAATAAACGAGAAATCGGCAGGGTGGATGTGGATCAGCACCTGGTCCATTTTAAAAATAAACGAAGGGATCAGTTTTTCATAACTGTTGTCGCCTATTACCGTGCCCGGATCATCAGGGTGAAGAAACGATTTCACATACAGGCGGATTCCCTTATTCTTTAAAGGCTGGATGGTTTTGGGATGAATGACGCTGGTTCCGTAATAAGTGAGTTCAATGGCATCGAGGTAGGAAATCTTTTCAAGCTTTACCGTATCATCAAACCACTTGGGATCGGCATTCAGCACACCCGGAACATCCTTCCATACGGTTACCGATTCCGCATCAAGCACATAAGCCAGGATGGCTGCGGTGTAATCAGAACCTTCCCGGCCCAGGGTGGTGGTCAGGTTACTCACTGTGGAGCCAATAAAACCCTGGGTGATATAAAGGCGGTTATTCGCGAAGTCAAACTGCTGCCGTATCAGCTTGTCGGAAATATCCCAGTCAACCCTGCCCTCGCGGAACGTGCTGTCTGTTTTCAGAAATTGCCGTGCATCGGCCCATTGATTCTGAATTCCTGAATAATTCAGGTAATTACTGACTATAATGGTAGAAAGTATTTCTCCCAGAGAAACCAGTTGATCATATTCCTGGTTATAGGATGCAGCCGGTCTGGTACGGAGCCGCATCTCAACACCTGCAAAGACGTTCCCGATTTCCTTATACAATGGATGTAAACTGTCGGGTATCAGATCACCGGCAATCGTCCGGTGATAATCATGGATGCTGTTGGCTTCCTTGACAGCTGCCTCTGTTTCACTTGTAAGGTAAGCATGCAAAACCCGCTCAAAGACGTTGGTGGTTTTCCCCATGGCAGAGATCACCACCAGCAAATCATCATCAACATACCTTTTGAGTATGGATGCCAGGTTTTTGACCGATTCCGCATCCTTAACCGATGCCCCTCCGAATTTGAAGACTTTCATACCCTCATTTTATGTAAAAATAGGGAAAAATTGCAGGAACCGCTCCTTGAGTTTTGAACCAGGATAAGCACCCGTTACCCGGCGCGCGGCAACAACATCAGCTATTCACAGCATTTTCATTAACATATAACCTACAGTTTTATCACTAAAGTAGTCAGTGCTTTTGAACTAAAAGTTGCATCAATCCACTTGTTGTTCAACATAAAACGTTTTGCTACAGGAATATTTCCGGGATTATAGGTTACTATAACCAGCTTGTTGTCGGGATTCAGAAAAACAATACTGTTCTCGTCATTGCAGGCAAGATAACGGGCACCCTTCTTCACGAACCAACTGACATGTTTCATCAGGTAGAACTCGGGATTGTAAACAACCTGTTTATTTTCACTGATTGTGATCATGGCATTTTGCCGCCACCCCCACCGACTGCTTCCGGTATGGTCAAGCACCATGTTCCAGTACATATAACTGCTGATCCCGTTCGCAAAATAGTGTTTCATCAAATTGAACGTGTATTCCATGGCAGCCCAGTTATTCGATCCATTGCCACACTCTGTTTCGGTTTGCATGAGAGTCAGGTTAGGATATTGCTTCCTTACATAACCGATTACTTCCTTGCCGGCCCATTGAAATCCAACACCATCAATATAACGTTTTGCATCCGCATTCAGCAATACCTCATCAACTCTTTCAGGTTGCGGACGCTCAATGGTTCCCAGCCATAATTCAATATCGGGATGATCGGTTTCAAGCTTTGGCCCCAGATGTTTCCCAATAAAGCGGGCAAGCGAAGCCGGTGTCCAAATACACGATGGAAAATTCTGACATGAGTTGGGTTCGTTCTGAACATGGACCGCGTAAAGTTTGATTCCTTCGTTTTTGTATGCATTTACAAATTTTGAGAAATACAGCGCGTAAGCGTCCAACATGGAATCTTCCATAATAAACTGATCAACCATTTCTTTACCCTGCTTTTCACCAGTAAGGTCATTGACTCTTTTGTCGGGCCGGCAGGCATAATGACCGTTGGTTTTCATCCATAAAGGAGGACACCAGGGAGATGCGAATATCTTAAGATCGGGATTGTAGTCCATCGCTTTTTTTATGTAAGGGATCAAACGTTGTTTGTCCCGTTCAATCGAAAAATTCTTCATGGTCAGATCCATGGGTGTTTCATTATAACTGTACCAATCCACAGAGTAGTCGTTTGCCCCCATGGGAACGCGATAAAGGGTAAAACGGCAACCTCTTTCCATGCCGAAAAGGGATTCGAAAACCTGATTTCGTTCATTATCCGGTATGGTTTGTAATGCCTCCCAGCCCATTTCGTTGAAACAGCCTCCGAAACCATCAATGGTCTGAAGGGGCTGACCGATTTGGATGACATACTTTTCAGGTTGCGATGCAACGTTGGTAGTCAATCCTTCATCACCGTTCTTCAATTGCCAGTAATGCCCATCGGTCGTCACAACTTGTTGTTTAATTTTCAGTACCTGTTGGCTGAATGAATTACCTGAAACAAGCAATGCAAATAAAGAAGCATACAGGATTGTTTTCATGAATTGGCAAATATGTTAAACCAGCATGTAAGTTAGTAAAAAAACTACAGAAACCAGATATTTATATAGTCTCAGAAGTTTCCTCTGCCAATAGCATGCTTATCAATGTATTTGCCGGATGTCTGCAGTTGTGGTTATTTTAATAATTCATCAAGAAATTTCTTCACATCCTCTGGTGTAGGACTAACGGCTAAAATCGTTCCATCTTTGTCAACTAAAAAAGTACCCCCGCCGGAATTTCCAAGCCCGTATTTTTCCCAAATTTTACCCGCATCCTTCAATTCAATCAAGTTCAGCCATGGATAATTATCCTTTTTTGCGGCATAAATAGCTGTATTTAATTCGCGTTCCCTGGCAATACCAACAATTGTAAAACCCTTATCTTTATATTCTTCATAAACCGGGATCATGCTTATTGAATTTCTCCGGCAGGGACCACACCAGGATGCCCAGAAATCTATTAAAGCAACTTTGCCTTTTATCTGTTCAGATAATTTAACAGGAACTCCTGAAAAATCAGGAGCAGTAAAATCAATAACTGAACCCCCGACTTTTACAGATGAAGAACTTGTAATCATATTATTCATTTTTCCAGTATAAGGGTGATCCGGATATTTTTTTGAGAAAACCGTATTAAATAATTCTATGTAAAGAGGGATGTGTTCTTTTGAGAAATCAGCAGGCCTCTGTACCTGATTAATTAACAGGCTGTATGCAACAATTGAATTGTTTTTCTGAATATATTCCTTTTCCCAGTTATAAAACTTCAAATTAAGATCGTTCCTGAGTTTCATCAGATCATTGGCTTCAGGAGTATAAGCTTCACCCGAATCATTCATTTTTTGCATTATTGCATATAAACTATCCTTTTTGGTTCTGTCTTCTGTTGACTTTACCTCCTCCATTATTCTTTTCATGCTTTCTGAATCAAATTTTCCGGCATTAATTAAGCTGTCAACTTGTTTATGAAACTTTGAGCTTTGAATCATCGATTCTTGTATGTCCAGGTATTTAACATATTCTGTGTTTGATTTGCCACCTTCAACAACATTCTTATCATATTCTTCTATAGGATAAAGTCTGAAAGAAATTAAATCTGAATCTGAAAAAAAATTGATTGATTTCCACCCTCCATTCGCCATTTCATCAAAAAAGGCCAACGAATACGACTCTTCAAAATCACAGTTTAACTCATATTCAAACTCGCCATTTCGAATGGGAATATACTTTGCCAGAACACGCTCATCACCATCTTCTTTGGTCAGTACCAGCCGGCTGCTTTGTGGGCGATTAATTACCGTTCCTTTTAATTTGCAATGAATCTGATGCGTGTCAGGTTGCGATAATTTATAAGTTTTAATTCCCGTAATGATAAAAGCTCCGTCATATTCTCCTTCCATAAAATCAAATGTGTTTTCATCTTTTCTTAAAGGTTCCACAAACAGTTTAAAAGATAAGTTTCCTGATTTGGGCATAACAGCCCGTTCGTCAAGCCGGTAACCTTCGGAACTCAATATTTTATAAATAAGCCCGGATTTACCTTTTAAGTAACTTTTTGAAGATATTGACACCCAGGCATCCGGGCGTGTTGAGTTATAAAAGTCACAATACAGAACAGTAACAGAATCTCTCAATTCTATTTTACTAATAACAAATGAACTTGTATTGATACTTTCATACTGCGGGTATTCAACAATTACATGCTGAGCAACACCTGAGGTAGTAATCAGGAATAGTAGTAAATAGGATAAGAACAGGTTTCGTTTCATAGTTTTGATGTTAAATTAAACATAACACAGGCCGGTGCTGTTTGTTGGGTGCTGGCTTTAGTTTATTCTCTTTTTAAATCTTTCTATTTCATCTTTATAATATTGTATCTTATTACCTGAATTTTCAATTTCATATTTCAAGGCTAAATCCTCATATTTCATAGCCTCATTTAATAATCCCAGCTCAAACAAAACATGAGCATGGCAATCATTCTCATCAACGCCTGTGGGATTGATTGCCAAGGCTATTGATGACCATTTTTTTGCAATCTCTAAACTTTTTAAATCATTAAATTTTTTATAATTCATGTAAATTTTATAGACAATAGAAAGCAATTCTAATGTGTCCAATTTATAATCCATCATTGCAATTGTACTTTGCATAAAGTTATCCCATTTAACTTTACTCTCCGGATCATCATTGGTAAGATTCACTGTACAAAAATATTTCTGCCTCAAAAAGGCTTCTTTAAAAATTAACGAATCAATCTTGTCATAATACGCTTTATCGATAACTATACAATTATTCCTCCAAATACAATATGCCATTATATCTCGTATTCTTTCGTCAATTATTTTTGCTCCATACTTTTGGGATAAATAGTGTCTGTTTCTTAAAAAGAACCGGGTGTAATCATTCTCTAAAGTAACAGTAGTCCAGTCATAAAAGTATTCTAACGATCTTTCTGATAGCTTCTCTGTGCTATCGATTAAACTGTAATAGCGATTTAATAGTGTATCCATATTTTCTGGTTGAGGTTCAATGTCTAATAACAACCTTATATTTGCTATGGAATAATCTCCTTTTTCTATTCTTTCTGACACTGACTTCCAATTATCAGGGCTTAACGCACATTTGGCATTTTCTATTAATTGATTTGCATCGGGAACACCATCATATTTATGCACAATTTCTCCCTTGTCATTTAAATAGAATAGGTTGGGGTATCCATCCAAATTATATTTTTTATAAATATTTGCACCTTCGCCCTTTTCAGCATCATACTTTACATTGATAAAATTGGAGTTAAAATAATCACCCACATTTTTCTGAGTAAATATATTTTTTGCCCATACCTTGCAAGGTGGACACCAAGTTGCATAACAATCCAGAAAAACAAGTTTATTTTCCTTTTTGGCCACTAATAATATCGAATCCAGAGGAATATCATTATAAAATCTAATTCCTGAATCCTGTGAAAAACCTGTTTTTAGAATAAACATAAGAAACAGGGAAATCAATTTTGTTTTCATATCATTGTTTAATGAAGTGTTCATCTAAAGTTAATCAATTATAGAACTGGGCATTTTCATAAGCTTTGCAGTTAGTGTGTCGTTATTTATTCATTGCTTTTTCTAATCGTGTTAAAAGTTGTCCGCTCTGAATCGGTATATCCATATCTACAATAGTTCCATTTGGGTCAATTAATACATTTCTTGAGTTTGAACTGATGTTATATATTACTGTCATTTTACCACCAATTGGTTGAAAAGTCGAAATCCAATCAAACCCGTATTTATTTTGGTTAACAGTCCAGCCACTTTTATCATTATCAATGCAAACTCCAATAACAACTATTTTCCTTTTATCCAGATTTTGATATATTTCTTTAATCTTAGGGTGTTCAATTGCCCATCCTTGACATCCTCCTAAATAAGTCTTAATCAATACATATTTACCTTTAAAATCAGAAAGTTTTAACAATTTCCCATCACTTGTATATAAATCAATATCAGGTGCGATTTCACCAATTTTTGGAATTTCATTGTCAAACAACATTTTTAATCCTTTGCCAAAATATGATTCTTTTACCTCCTTTGAAAAACTTTCATAAATCCTTTTATACTCATCCATGCTGCCAATTTTGGGCGCTTTGCTTTCAATATCCCTGTCCTTCATTGTCAACATTAACAGGTAATCAGCACTATAAACAAAATCAGGATATTTACCTAATACTCCAAGCTTTTCTTTGGTACAATCAATATATTGTCTCATTAAAACTTGAGTCTTTTCATTATCACCAGATTTTAAAGCTTTTTTTCCAAGCTCCTCAAGACTATCTGATTTCTCTTTTAGTGGCATTAAGTCAATCCATACTAAACTATCCTGATATTTGTATTCTTTAGAATTCAATAATAACGTCAGTTTGCCAATTTCTTTATCAGTCTGTCCATTAGTAGAAATCACTGAAATCAGAAATCCTAAAAGAATCATTGTTTTTTTCATGGTATAAAATTACGCTTTGGGTGTCTTTTGTAATGTTCGTTAATGTTCACCGGTATGCGCCGCTAACCCTGCCTGCCCTGTCTGCTGCCATGCTGGTGGCAGGCAGGGCAGGGTTGTTCACAGGGGTTGTTATTCCGCCGACTGTCCTAACTTTATTTTAATGATGACCATAAATTTAGCTTCGGTTTTGGCAATTGAAATATTATGTTTTCCCGGATAGATATATTCCAACCTTTTGGTTACATTATCTATACCGATCCCAAAACCCTTTTCCTTATAAAATGCCTCGAAATTATTATCCACACTGTTCTCAATTACAAATTGAACTTCACCCTTTTGTGCCTTGATGTCAACATGCAACAGCGATTCCTTATTGGGATTGATACCATGTTTGAAGGCATTTTCTACAAAAGGTATGAATAGCATAGGCGCTATTACATAATCCGCGTCGGGTTCAATGGAAATGTTCACATGAATATTGTGTTCAACAGCGCTGCGGATACTCTGAAGTTTGATATAATCATTGATGTAACCGGCCTCTTTCTGAAGAGGTATGTATTCCTTGTCCATATCCTCTATCATATATCGCATCATGTTCGCCAATTTGGCAATAGGTTCTGCTGTTTTTTCACTTTTTTCCTGTAACGCATAAGCATAAAGCGTATTGAGGGTATTGAACAAAAAATGAGGGTTGACCTGTGACCGCAAATGCATGAGTTCGGCCTCCTTTGCCCTGAACATGCTGAAACCCTGGGTTTGTTGTGCAAGTACCAGTTGTTTGATATAGTTGTAAAGTGCAGCAGGGAAAGCCAGGATTATTATGAGAACCAGATGGTTGATATTCAGCCCGTGATTCATGAAAATAAAATCCTTCAATGAAATGGGAATATTCATCTGCCTCATACTTAATGTAGTTTCCAAAATATCAATTATTGTAAACAGAACAACCCAGGTTGCCATTACGAAAAGAATTGATATGACAAAGGCAGATATCCTTTTCTTAAATAAAAATTTCGGTACCAGATAAAAGTTATGGATCAGGAATACGATGATTGCCGCATAAAAAGCTGATGCCAGTGACAGTTTTATCGCTGAAGAAATGTTTCCGGCAAAAAACGCATTTATTATCAGGATAATAATTGCAAATGAAAGTATTTCAAGATTTATTTTCTTTTCCTGAATGAGTTGTTTAAAAGATACTCTGTGTTTTGCAACATAGCTCACATAATAGAAAGCCCATGATGAAGCCAGCAAAAAGATTAACCAAGATAGAATTTTAATACCGTGATAAACAATATTAGAATCATAACCATTGACTTTCAACATAAAAGCCATTCCAAGCCCTATTAGAAGTACAGCAGAAAATGTGTAGGATATATATTTCTTTTTCAGTGCAAGTTTTGGAATCAGCAGATAAGTATGTGCTGCAAAAATTACTACCAGACTTATAATAATAAGAATATATTGGAATTCATCGTGATTGCGCCAAAAACCCACCACCAGAGTACCCATCAAAATCAGGATGCCATATTTTAACCATTTCGCATAGTTGATTGCGTTCTTTAATTGTATTTTGTTTTTTGATAAGAAATATATCAGTCCCAGTAATGCTAAAACAATTGCTACCACAAACAGAAGAATACTAACCACATCACTGTCAAATTGGACCACCGTGTCTGAAAGCCTTTCACGTTCCAAATTTAACATGGCAATGATATCCGGATCACTTATTTTCGCTGAGAAGTAATTCAACAGAAGGGCTTTTTCAGTGTTGTTGTTTGACCTTTCTAAAGTATTATATACCAACTTTTGCTGAACATACTTTCTGGTAATTCCTGAAAAGTTGTTGTTTGAAAAAGAGATCATATTTCCCAGATTGGCCTCTACCGGAGGTTTGGCATGAATTAGTTCAAAATCAACATAGTCCAGTACAAGATCTTCATAAAGGCTATAAATATCAATATTGGGCAGGTTTTTAATACTCAATCCATTTCTAACAGAACTTCTGATGAACTGTATTGATTCTTCCGGAAATAGAGTATGAGCACCGTTCCCCTTAAAATATCTGAGCATGTCAGCTGCAGATTCGAACTGAATTCTTTTCTGTTCCATCTGATAGAAGCTGGAATCAATCGATAGCATCTTGTAATGCAGGTCAAGTAATTCCACCCTTTCCCTATTGAAAACTTCATAAGATTTAAGAAAACCAGACACATCAGCATTGTGCATAAGTTGCTCTTTTTCTAAACGATCTTCGAATTTTAGAAAATAATCCATCCGGTAATTGTTCTTCCCCGCCCCTCTTCCGCTGTATTTAATGGATTCATCAAACCTTAAATAATCAATACTCAAATAAATGCTGTCTCCCGGAGAAAGGTATAACAGGGTAAATTCACGTGGTGTTATGAATCTGCATAAGGTATTTGCCTTCTTAATCTCAAAAGTTTGAAGCACAAAATTGCCCTTCTCATCGGTTTTGGTTTCAATAACAGAAGCATATGTTGTGCGCATTGTCACCGTATCATAACCAATGATAGCCAGGCTTATATGATTGTCAGACATGTTAAGAATATTGCCCGAAAGGACGGTTGCTGTCTGTGCTTTATTTATGAAGGGTATTAACAGCAGGCACAAAAACAAGTTGATTTTTTTCATTTTATAGAATTTAAAATTGGCAAAACAAAAATTCATTAATCCTGACACGCCATGTATCACGAATAAACTTACTGCCAAAATATTCCAGATTAAGAAGTGTTGTTAAAAAAAGTTATGGATTGCAGAAATTTTGTGATGGATTTTGGATCCAGGTAATCTATTTAGAGCCTCTCAATACGCTTTATAAATTCATCCTTATAGGTGATCCCTATC
>CAYVBH010000150.1:0-9496 GCA_964449015.1 uncultured Bacteroidales bacterium | reverse complement strand
TGGTAAATCGTTGTTTTACCGGTGTACCGCCTTGTTTTGCCGGGGTCCACCTGGGTGAGGATTTAATTACGCGGAGTGTTTCTTCATCAACGGAAGGATGCAACCTTCTCAGGAACTTGACATCTACTACCTCTCCTTTTTTATTGACACAGAATTCCAGAATTACTTTGCCAAAAATGTCATTGGTAATGGCTTCCTGCGGATAGGTGATGTTCTTAATAACCCATTTCTGGAACTCCTCGAGACCGCCATTCATAAACAGAGCACCCTCCTGCGGACATACCAGGCCTTCCTCCGCTGGTTCTTCGATTCCGGTTCCGGCATCGGGTACGGGAGCTACCGGGATGTCAACGGGTAGGGGAGCATGGATATACGTTTCACTTAAATCCCCGATAAAAACTAAAGCCAGATTCGTGTCTGCATGCTCCACAACAACGGGGGCAACATAGACCACTTTTTTCTCAATGCCGTCTATAATAGGAGGGGGAGGTGGCGGAGGAGGATCCAGAATAGTGCTGACAGGAGGATCTGTCAGATCAATTATGGTTCCACCATGTGTTAACTGCTCAATAGAAGGTTTTCTCATTGCATTGATAAAGGGAATGGCTACAGTAGATGAAATACCTGTTACTGAGATCAGGAAAGCAAGAACCAGATACTTTCTGTTCTTCCGGTTCAGTTCATAGGCCCCATAGGCTTTGTTCCGTCCCTCAAAGACTATGTCTTCCAAGGTTTCGGATTTGTTCGGAATGAGATTTGTTTTCATAACGAAGTGTTTTAGTTAATCGGATCGGTTGCTTTTCAATGAATAGATGCTCCATTGAAATAAAATCCATAAATTTTCCCGGGGAAAAATATTACCTGTATATTTGAATGATGGCTCAGCATAATTACATCTGAAATGTTTCTGAAGATCAAGTACAATAGGGATTCACAGGCGGATTTTTCGGAACTTGCCGATGAATTGCTGGTATCACGGTACCTTGAGTCAGGTAATAAGGAACTCATAGCGGTGTTGTTTGAGCGGTATACGCACCTGGTTTATGGTATCTGCCTGAACTATCTACAGGATTCCGATCATTGCAAGGATGCCGTAATGGAAATCTTCGAAAGCCTCTTTCACAAACTTGCAGTACACCAGGTATCCAATTTCCGCAACTGGTTATATAGCGTTACACGTAACCATTGCCTGATGATTATCAGAAAAAATGGCTCGGCAAAAAGAGCGCATGACCAATACAGGGGTGAAAACAGTGAACATGAACCGGCCAATGACCTTATTGATGAAGATGAATTGCCTTTTAGTAAAAGTCTTATCAATTCTGCTGTTGAGAAGCTGAGTCACGAGCAGGGAGTCTGCGTCAGGCTCATGTACATTGAAGACAAAAGTTATCATGATATATCAGAAATCACAGGCTACTCTATGAACGAGGTGAAAAGCCATATTCAGAATGGCAAAAGAAATTTAAGGAATTATTTATTAAAACACGATGAAAACCGCAACACATAGTGTACTGTTCATTCCCGGAGGATGCCTTACAGCCCAGGCTTTCAGGGGGTATCTCAATGGTGGTTTAAGTGTATCCGAACAGGTCAGGGTTAAAGAGCATCTGAAAACATGCAGGATATGCTCAGAGGCTTTGGAAGGCTATAAAAGACATCGCAATCACGACTACCTGCAAGGTGATGTGGAAGTGCTGTCGACCCGGATCAGAAAACGCTATGCATCGCATCTTAAAAACAAAGCCACCTTCCCCGTTATGATTGTGGTTGTATTGATTATCTTTTTTATAATTGTACTGATTGCTTATTACATCATCAGGTTTTTGCTCCTGAATCCCGGAACTGCACATTAGAAAAGCCTTTTGTTTTTTCGTTTCGGAGCTTTGTGCTTATTTACTTTCCTTTTTTCAGCCTCTCTGTACCTTTTGTTGGGTGGCATTTCCGATTTCTTTGGCATCATGAGGTTTTTCCGTTCCTCAACATCCTTTGCCGTACTGCAGGCGTTCAAAGAAGGAAGTATTATTGCTGCAGCCAACGATAGTATTATCAACTTGCAGAATTTCATAGTTTTGTTTTTAAACAGGTTTGCCCAATGTTTTTTTATACGGTTCATTGAGCAATTTGTTTACTATTTTCAGATCCAAGATCCAAGATCCAAGACAGTGACGAGGGACAAGTGACAGTAGCAGTAGCAGTAGCAGTCAAATCCCAACCTCCTATTCCCAATTCCCACACATCCAGTATCCAGTATCCAGTATCCGTCATTCGACAGAACATATGCACGACTTAGCAGATTTTTATGACCTTATTTACTCCAAACCTCTTCCCTTGCCAGCTATTCCTTTCTTCCAACAACTTCTCAAATTTCACCAGAATCTGATCATAACGTGGACCCCAGGGTCGCATCACAGCATACCTGGGTGGTGTTTCCCCTGCAATGCGCTCTACCACAAATCCAGGATTCAGCAGCTCAATATATTCTACCATGAAATTCAGGTAATCATCCTCTGAAAAAAGCAGGAATTCTTCAGGCTTTTCCTTGTATTCCTGTTCCATCGCTGTGCCTTTGAACAACTGCAGCTGGTGGAACTTGATGCTGTTAAGCGGTAACTTGGATAGTATTTCTGCACTCTTAAGCATGGCATCGCGACTTTCACCAGGTAGTCCGAAAATAATATGCCCGCCAACTTGAATCCCTTTATCTGCCGTTTTTCGTATGGCTTCCACTGCATCCTCAAAGGTATGACACCGGTTAACGCGTTCCAGCGTTTTGTCGTATACCGATTCAATACCATACTCGACCACAATATGAAATCTTTCCGACAACTCTTTCAGCAGCGCAAGCTTCTCATCGTCCATGCAATCGGGCCGGGTTCCTATAACCAGACCTGCAATCCCTTCAACGCTAAGGGCTTCATTATACAAAGTCGATAGGTATTCAACAGGGGCATGGGTATTTGAAAATGCCTGAAAGTAAGCCAGGTATTTGGTAGCCCGCCTGTATCTTTTTTCATGGAATGTAATGCCCTCTTTAATTTGTTGGGTTACCGTTTTATGCGAAACACAGTATGAAGGATTGAAGGCATCATTCAAACAAAAGGTGCAACCACCAACTCCTTTTGTCCCGTCGCGATTGGGACATGTGAACCCGACGTCCAGGGTGAGCTTTTGAACACGGCCGCCAAAAAGCTTCCGCATATAATCAGGGTATGAATTGAATCTACGTTGGTGTCCCCAAGGGTAATTCATTTGATAATTTGAAAATTTGAGAATTTGAATACTTGATTATTGTAATGTTAAAAAGAATTAATGTTTTTTGGCTAGGAAGTTAATATGTAAAATGCCTTGGGTCAGTGTGACAGGCCAAAGTCCAAAAGCTAAAAGCCAATGGCCAATAGTCAATAGCCTATACATTGTACTCCACCACCTTCCCAAGTGTTACATACCACAAATAGGCAATCACATGATCACTGCCCATTTCTTTCAGCAATTGTCCATATTCTTTCACCTGCTTTTCATATTCCGGATCCATGCGATTCCCGAATTTGTAATCGACAACCACATCAAGGCCGTCCTTCCGCATAACCCGGTCGGGTCTTTTCGTTTTTCCCCTGGGAAGGATGATTTCTGCCTCATTAAGAACGGTCCAGTCATCCGTGAACCAGGATGATGCTATGGGATCTTTTATTGCTTCAGCAATGAGGTGCAGGTATTTTTCCTTTTCCGGAGCTGTGATCCTGCCTTGCAGAAACATACGATCAACCGCAGGGGCTATGTCTTTGATGTTTCTGATTTGCATAAAAATTTCGTGCAGAATTCTTCCTGTATTTACCGGACGCGAGGGCTTGTCGACTGAAGGATCCATCACAAGCTTTCCCTGGAAGGCTATTTTGACCCGGTCTGTGGCCTGATTTTCAGGCATGTTGGCATAGGTAAGTGATTCGCCTGTCAGCTGAGCTGAAGCAGTTACATTTTGTTTCAATTCGCCCAATGTATAGGTTGACATTCCCAGAATTCTGGCGGATAAATCCGAAACACTTCTCAGGTTCTCCTTTTCATTAGATCTGCAACATACATAAAGAGCATCCCTTGCCCTGGTAAAAGACACATAAAGCAGATTCAGGTTATCTATATATTGGCGGCAAACTTCACTATAATATTCTTCTTCGAAGCAGGTGTTGATCAGTTGACTCGAAAAGGCAACAGGCAACATGGGAATCGCATCAAATGGCTTATGTTCTGATTTGCACCACAGGTAGGAACCCTTGGTAGATTTCAGATCCCATGTGCAATAGGGTATTAATGTTATTTTGAATTCCAATCCCTTTGCTTTATGCAAGGTAAGTATTCTTATCGCATCCTGTCCTGAAGGGGCTGATACTGATTTCTCCTTTCCCTTTTCATGCCAGTATTCAAGAAACCGGGCTATGTCACCCCCTGACTTTATGGAAAACTCAACAGCCACATCCAGTAATGCCTGCAGGTATAAATGCTCGCCCTTATACTTATTCAGGCTAAAAATGCTGATTATTTTTTCTATGATCTCAACCAGCGAAAACGAATTTTCGGAATTGACGAGTCCGATATATTCCTCAGGCATATTTGCCAAAAGCCGGTCGGGATATGCGTATGTTTCGGCTACCGGATTGATCCAGGCTGTGGAAGTTTCCTGGCAGGTAAGATAATTGTTGAGGAACGAGCACAGCAGGTAATTATTGGCAATGTCCTCTGGTTTTATGATGTGTTGCAGCAGGCCGATCAATGTATTAACCAGGGCAGAATTACCCAGGCGCATAGCTTCATCAGAAATCACATCAAAACGGTGTTGCTCCTCAGGATGCTGATTTGCATAATTCATCAGGAAGTCGGCCAGCCTTTTGGCCTCATTGTTAGTGCGTGTGAGGACGGCAATATCACTGAGACGATATCCTTTATCCTGAACATCACACAGTATATCAATGATTTTCTGGTTTGCAGCATCTGTAAAACCTGTTTCTTCCGTATGGTCAATAAATTCTACCTTTACATACCCGCCGGCATGATCACTGATACCCGGAGATTGCTCCACGCTTTTATACAAACCGGCAATGGTGTCATTCTTTTCAGCATCTTCTCCCTGATTTATATTCGGAATCAACTGGTTGAATTCATCCTGAAGGATTTCCGCAGCTTTTGAAAAAAATCGGTTGTTGAAAAGAATGATGTTCTCTTTTGATCTCCAGTTCTCTTGAAGGGTGACCGGCTCAATCACTGCCGGCAGGAAGTCATTTTCAATCTGCTTTTCAAGTATTTCCCAACTGCTGTTCCTCCAGCGATAAATCGATTGCTTTGCGTCTCCAACGGCAAGATTGTGAAAGCTTTGAGACAAACTATTGCTGATCAAAGGTTTGAAATTCATCCATTGCATCATCGACAAATCCTGGAATTCATCAATCATGAAATGGTGGTACCAGCAACCGGCCTTTTCGTAAATGAAAGGTGTGTCGTTGTTATCCATGATCCTGTTCAGAAAAACAGGAGCTTCGGGTAACAAAAAGGTGTTGTTTTCGGCGCACCAGGAATCTGCTATTTTTGACAGATCTGATAGAATCCCCAATGTAAACAAGTTTTTGAGGATCACCGAAGCGGTATAGTATTGCCTGAACCTGTTGCTATAATAGTCTGCCACCTGCTGCATGAGGGGCATGAGGCTTTCACCGGCTACCAGAATGATCTCATTTTTCCGCGATGAAGTGGCTGTGTACCATTTATCAACGTTTGTCGCTGCACTTAGAGCAGTAGCAGTGGGTTCCCTGAATTGACCGGCAGCAAGTTTCACCAGAAAACCAGCAGGGCCGCTGCCTTTTCTGCTGAAATCATCGACTGAAAGTCCATTTGATTCGATAGCAGCTAAAGCTTTTTTACCGAATTCCCGGTATGTCTTCTCCGTTTCCTTGCAAATAGCATGAAGTTCTGCCATGTATTCCAGCAATTTCTGACGGTCTGAAAACAATTTGAATGCTGTGTCATCAATGCTTTTGAATTTCTCATGGAAGATTTCCTTTCCCAGGTTCAGGATGCCTTTTTTAAAATTCCAATTATCGCCGTTTTCAATCAGCGATTCGGCAAACCGGGTAAGCCAGTTGAGTAATTCCTGGTCAGTTTCAGCTTGTACCAGCAACCTCTTAAAGGCTTCATCAAGCAGTGCTTCTGTGTCAAGTTCAATAGAATAACCGCCCTGTATGCCCAATTCACGCGTGAAATTCCTGATAATCCGCTGAAAGAAAGTGTCAATGGTGCTAACCGAAAAATCTGAATAACTGTGCAACAACTTTTTCAGTATTATCGTGGCCTTGCTGCGAATCTGTTTTTCAGAAAGCGAACAGGAATCTATCAGGCCATTTAACTGCCCTGATGGCAAGTTTGCGGATAAAGCATAAAGTTCCCCGATAATCCGGCTTTTCATCTCTTCAGTAGCCTTGTTGGTGAAGGTAACTGCAAGAATGTGTTTAAAGTTCTCCGTATCGGCAAACAATAATTTCAGATATTCACGGGTAAGGTTAAATGTCTTTCCCGAACCTGCTGATGCCCTGATGACTTTGAATTTCGGCATGTATTCAATTGAAAAATGCAAATTACCATAATTTATTTAAAAGAGGATACCCTAAATTTTTATATAGGAAAATTGGTAATATCATTTTTTTTCCTACTTTCGTTTCCCTAATTTACTTATTGTATATTTTACAATAAATGCAGAAATCAATAATTCCAAATATGTCGGTTGATTGTGTGATCTTCGGATTCGACACAAAAAGCCTGAACGTCTTATTGGTTGAAAGAACCCTATACAACGAGGACGGCAATATAGCGATTTTTTCTGATTACACCCTTACCGGAAATCACATCAAGCAAGGCGAGAATCCCGATGAAGCAGCAGTTAGGATTTTGTCCGACCTCATCGGAAAGAATGATATATACCTTGAACAATTCCACACCTTCGGTGGTGTTGACCGTTTAGCCCATACCAACGACCAGCAGTGGATCAAAAGCCTGGGCACTGATATTGCCCAACATGTTTTTACGGTGGGATATTATTCTCTTATCGACTGTACCTCAGTTCATATCAACGATCACAACTCACGAACCGTAAGATGGTTTCCGGTGAACCAGCTGCCTGAGCTGGGTTATGATCATCTTTCCATACTCAGAAAAGCTCTGGAGCAATTGCAGGTAAAGGTAAGACAGGAACCTATTGGCTTTGAACTGCTATCAGGCAAGTTTACGCTTACTGATGTGCAGCGGCTTTACGAAGCAATTCTGGGCACTACACTCGATACCAGGAATTTCAGAAAGAAGCTGGCACAGATGAAATACATTGTGCCACTTCATGAAAAACAGAAGGAAGTGCGGCATAAACCGGCCCAGTTGTTTACTTTCAGCAGGGAAATATATGAGAAAACCAAAAAGAAGATGTCAATTTCATAAAACGATAAGAATCCTAACTATAAAAATGAACCATTATGAATCTTCATTACATTGATTTGGGTATCATTATCCTGTACCTGATAACTACTATTTTTATCGGATATTGGGTGTCTAAAAGGGCTTCAAGAAACATTCAGTCCTACTTTCTTGGAGGTAACAGCCTTCCTTGGTATTTTCTGGGTGTATCAAATGCATCAGGCATGTTTGATATTGCCGGAACCATGTTGCTGGTTTACTGGTTATCGGTTTATGGAATGAAAAGTGTTTGGATACCCTGGGTTTGGCCTGTGTTCAATCAGATTTTCCTGATGGTATACCTGTCGCCCTGGTTAAGAAGATCCAATGTGATGACTGGTGCTGAATGGATCAAGACTAGATTTGGAGACGGGCTTGGAGCTAAACTATCGCATATTGTGGTTGTCATCTTTGCTCTGATAAGTGTGATCGGGTTCCTGTCATATGGTTTCAAGGGTATCGGAAAATTTACAACAGCCTTTCTTCCCCCGTTGGTTACCAGCGTAGAAACCCTTGCCAAACACCCCCAGATCAATGAGAATCTTTATGCCCTCATGCTGATGGCCATTACTACGTTTTATGTGGTAAAAGGCGGTATGTTCAGCGTAGTGATCACTGAAGTAATTCAATATGGCATTCTTACTATTTCTGCGGTTGCCATTGGCATTATTGCCATTACCCAAATTTCCCCGGAAACCCTTCATGCAGTTCTTCCCGACGGCTGGACAGAAATCGGATTTGGAGCCAGGCTGGGTCTTGACTGGGGCAACCTGGGAGCCACTGCTTCTCCCAAATTGCAGGCTTTTAATGAATGGATCGCCAAAGACGGTTATGAAATGTTCGGATTGTTTTTTGTTATGGTGCTGTTTAAAGGTATATTTATTTCTGCCGCCGGTCCGGCTCCCAATTACGACATGCAACGTGTTTTATCTACCCGTACACCCAGCGAAGCAGCTAAAATGAGCTCTCTGGTGAGTGTGGTGCTAAACCCTTCAAGATATTTTATGGTGGCCGGTCTGGCTATATTGGCGCTGGTACATTTCGACAGTCTTTATACAGCTTCGCTTACAGAACCTGATTTTGAAAGCATTCTGCCCCAGGTGCTCGCCACCTATGTTCCGGTAGGGTTGCTGGGATTCCTGATGGCGGGTTTGCTGGCAGCCTTCATGAGCAATTTTGCGGCTACTGTGAACGCAGCTCCTGCTTATATTGTGAATGATATTTACAAACGTTTTATCAATCCCAACGCAAGCGATAAGAAATATGTCAAATTGAGCTATGTTGCTTCCCTTGGAATTGTTGTTATTGGTGTATCCATTGGCTTTATGATCACCTCAATTAACAGCGTGGTGTTGTGGATTACTTCGGCTCTTTGGGGTGGATACACAGCTGCAAACGTACTGAAATGGTACTGGTGGCGCTTTAACGGCTTCGGTTATTTCTGGGGTATGGTTTCCGGTTTGGGTGCTTCATTGATTATGCCTTTCTTCAGCAATTCAGGTCTCAGCATGTTCCCGATTGAACATAATTTCAACCTGAATGCTTTCCCGGTGATCTTCCTGATCTCGATAATAGGTTGTATTGCAGGTACTCTGCTTACCCAACCTGAAAGTGATGAAACACTTAAAAAATTCTACAAACAGGTCAGACCCTGGGGCTTCTGGAAACCAGTTCACAAAATGGTGGTGGCTGAAGACCCAACTTTCGAGGCCAACAAGGATTTCAAACGCGATATGTTTAACGTGGTGGTAGGTATTATCTGGCAAACCTCATTGGTTGCATTCCCCGTATTCCTGGTAATCAGAGAATGGAAGGCTTTCTTTGTTGCTATTGCAATTATTGCTGTTACCAGTGTAATTCTGAAATTCAGCTGGTGGAACCGACTCAAAGACTAATTCCTTAACTATATACTATATGAAATTTGGTTATTTTGACGATAAGAACAGGGAGTATGTGATCACAACCCCGCAAACTCCTTACCCGTGGATCAACTACCTGGGGAACGGTGATTTCT
>CAYVBH010000149.1:0-9507 GCA_964449015.1 uncultured Bacteroidales bacterium | reverse complement strand
CCTGGGTTTGAATCATATCAGCCAGGTCCCTGCCGGCCAGTTTCGACCTGCCATCAGGATAGATGCCGTTATTGCGTACCGTACTGTATATTCCCAGCGTACCAACAACCGAATCGTTTGAAGTGACTCCGGCATCCGTATGGAAGGCAAATGCCAAATCAATCGGGATGTTCATACCATGGCTGTACTTATCAGAATACTGGGGCCGCGAATTGCCGATAAGGAAATTTACCCACTCACCGCGCGACATGTAATCATCAGTATAATCATTCTTGCCGTCATTCAGACTGTAAACAAGGCTGTCGGGCATACCGGCAAACTGCAGATAGTACCTTGATCCTTCAGCCCACCTGGATTTTCCGCTCAGTTTGTACCGGTATTCAGGATTGCTTTTATGAGCCTCATCATCCGTTGCGGGTTTCCGGGCTACATTGCCCATGCCTCCTCCAAACTTAACCGCGTCAGAAGTAAGTGTACCCAGACCACTTCCTCCGGCAACATGAACAGAGCCTGAAGCGAAATTCACCCCCTGTAAAAAAGTAAAGGTGCCCAGATAAATCCAGGTGCATGCTCCCATGGTCTGATTCACGCGGAAATGTGCCTTACCTCCTGCATGATATACCTCGTAAAACACTTCACTGAGATTATCCGACGCTTTGGCATAACTAACATATACGGCATACTCACCCGAAGCCGGAATATCCGGAACGTAGAAAAGGGCTGCGGTATCACCGGGTAAAGTTGAAACAGAAAGACTGGTACCCGATTGAAACGGATTCTGTCCCGGATAGATGGTATCCGCGGGCAGGAACCCCGGTAAAGTATCCTCCCAATTCCTCATACCGTTCCGGATAATTAACTGTGATCCACCTTGAACCCGGTCGTTATCAACAATTACCTCATTCACCTGTGTATCCCTTTCCCTGGGCATCAATACAACTGCGCCCGCGTTTTCAAGCATCGGCACCAAAAAGGATGAAGTGAATGACCAGGGAAGTAAGTCTTCCACTGTTTGCCATAGTCTGGCCCGCTGCCACTGCCACCTGTCAAGTTCCTGGTCAAAAAACATACCGTGACTCGGCCAAAGGGCAATGTGTTTTCCGCTTAATCCAGCGCTGAATAACGGTTTTTCCAAATTAACCACGAGTGGTTTTCCGGGAGTGGGCACCGGCATGCGGCTGCGATCATAAAGCAATTTGTTCTCACGAAAGGCATTGGGAATATATTCTTCAAGCTGTTTCCCCCTGGCCCAGCATTGTATATGGTAATTCCGGAAAGAGCGGCCAAGGCCTGAAGCTATTTTGTTGTTGATATCTTCCACCCATGCTGTTCTGACCGGAATGTGGATAACGGAAGGACTCAGGTAACAATCGATCCGGTTTGAAAGCATGTCAACTTTGATGCTGTCTGCACTTACTTCGCCCAGATATCTCCATTCATTGAAAAGTTCGGGAATAAATCTAGCCTTTCTGATGGCCTTATGCTCCAGTCGAACCGACTTCCTGTCGGGTTGTTGCCCAAATGCTGCCATTTGCAACCCGAAACAAACAAGTAGCACAATCCCACATTTAAGTCTACGGTACATGAACAAAGTTTTTTTGAAATGCCTGATCACCTGCGTTATCTGCCAGAGGTAACCATGGATAAAAATAGCAACTTTAAGCATATGGTAACTGAAAACCTTTCAACATAACCCCTCCTTCCTAATTCTTACTTCTCATCCCGTTTTTATTATCTTTGTAATACAACAAACTAAGAATGATACTCATTGCTGATAGCGGATCTACTAAAACGGAATGGTGCCTTATTGATAAAAGCAGTATACCGGTTTCATCATGCATCACCTCGGGAATCAACCCAATGTACCAGGATAGAGAAACCATACTGAAGGTGTTGCAACAGGAATTCAGGCTGCCCCTGGAAGCGCCACCCGAAGTTTTCTTTTATGGGGCGGGGTGCATCAGCACCGACATCAACCAGATTGTTACTCAAGCTTTGGTAAGCTACTTTAATACACAATCCGTGATGGTGGATACTGATCTGCTGGGTGCAGCTCGCGCACTTTGTGGGAGAGATGAAGGCATTGCCTGCATCCTCGGCACCGGATCGAATTCGTGTTATTACAATGGTCTTGAGATAGCCGCGAATGTGAGTCCCCTGGGCTATATACTGGGCGATGAGGGCAGCGGAGCGGTGATGGGTCGTAAATTTATCTCAGATCTTCTTAAAAACCAGCTCTCTGAACCTGTTGCTAACGCATTTTTCGAAACTTATAAGTTAAGCCGGCAGCAGATCATGGAACAGGTATACAAAAAACCCTTTCCCAACCGTTTCCTGGCTCAATTCACCGGATTTATTCACAGCAACTTGCACGAGACCGAGTTACGTAATTTGGTGACAACAAGCTTTGCTGAGTTTTTCAGCAGAAATGTGAGCCAGTATCGCAGGTCGCATCAGCTTCCGGTTTATTTCACCGGCAGCGTAGCCTTTCATTTCAGCAATCTGCTGCGTGAAACAGCAGAGAAAGCAGGTTATTCCATTGGAAATATCACCGAAAACCCCATGGAAGGTTTGATTCGATATCATATTGAAAACACATCGGAGTCGCCATGACCTCTAAAAAGAATAAGCCGTCAGTGCAAAGTGTTACCGAATCACCTTCGCAATTCAGAGACCTCGAAAAGATGTCAGTAACTGAATTGATCACCTATATTAATCAGGAAGATGCTTACGTTCATAAAGCCGTACGCGAAGTGCTGCCCCAAATTGAAAAGCTGATCAACCAGGTTCTCCGAAAGATGCAACAGGGTGGCAGATTGTTTTACCTGGGATCAGGAACCAGTGGCAGGTTGGGTGTGCTTGACGCCTCAGAACTACCGCCTACTTTTGGAGTGCCATCTGGCCTTGTTAACGGACTCATTTCCGGAGGCGACACAGCCTTGAGAAAAGCTGTTGAAGATGCTGAAGACAACCCAGATAAAGCCTGGGAAGAATTACTTTCCCTGGACATCCGAAAAATTGACTCGGTCATAGGCATTGCTGCATCCGGAACCACTCCCTATGTGGTTGGCGGAATTCAGAAAGCACGGGAAAATGGCATCCTCACCGGCTGCATCACCTGCAACCCCGGATCACTGCTCGCGAAAGCAGCAGAATATCCTGTTGAGGCCATCGTTGGGCCCGAGTTTGTTACCGGCAGTACCCGCATGAAGGCCGGCACAGCTCAAAAAATGATCCTGAACATGATTTCCACCACGCTCATGATTAAACTGGGCAAGGTTAAAGACAATGAAATGGTCAATATGCAGCTGACCAATAAAAAGTTAATAGCCAGGGGATGCCGCATGCTGATGAAAGAACTTCTCATTGATTATGAAAGCGCACATGAGCTGCTATTAAAGCACGGTTCAGTAAAGAAGGCCCTTGACGCCAGTCGATAATCTTGTAGCAGCTGACATTTTTCTTATCCCTATTTTTGTAGTATTTTTAAGGCCTCAACCGTTAACATATCGGATCATGAAAGTGTTGAAATTTGGTGGTTATGCCATTGACTGTGCCGAAAATATCCTGAAGGTAAAACAAATTGTTGAATCACAGACAGAGCCTGTGGTAATAGTTGTTTCGGCCTTTCACGGGATCACAGACAAGCTGCTCGAATTATCTTCAGCAGCAGCATCAAGGGATATGAACTTTTTCAGGCTGCATACGGAGATTGAAAACAAGCACGTGGAAATCATCAACAGATTGTTTGAAGAACCTATGCGCGACCAGGTATTGTCGAAAATCAGCGCCTGGCTTAAGGATCTGATCAGCATAATCAACGGCGTGTACCAACTGAATGACCTGACGCCGAAAATACAGGACAAAATTCTCAGCTTCGGGGAAATCATGTCGACTTACATTGTGAGCAAGGTAATTGACAATGCTGAAGTGATTGATGCCAAACTGCTTATTAAAACTGACGATCATTACGGTAGTGCCCATGTGAACTTCCCATTGACCGATCGGTTGATCCGGGCACAGTTTAATAATTACAAAAAAACAGGTGTAGTTCCCGGTTTTATTGCCAGCAGTGAACACAGCCACATAACCACGCTGGGCCGGGGCGGATCGGATTATACTGCCGCCATAATTGCTGCGGCACTTGAGGTTAACCAGCTTGAAATATGGACCAATGTGGACGGATTTATGACTGCTGATCCCAACAAGGTAAAAAAAGCGCTGGCCATTGAACAGTTGAGTTATGCCGAAGCCATGGAATTATCACACTTTGGTGCCGAAGTGATATACACTCCTACCATTCATCCGGTATACAGGAAGAATATTGAGGTTGTCATAAAAAACATTTCAAATCCGGAGGGAAAGGGCACGCTGATTTCAAAAGAATCAGGGAAACCAGGCCCCTCGCCTATAAAGGGCATATCATCCATCGATAACATTGACCTTATCACACTGCAGGGAGCCGGAATGGTTGGCGTTAAAGGAATATCTTCCCGCCTTTTTGGCGCACTGGCTCGTACAGATGTTAACATAATCCTGATCACCCAGGCTTCATCAGAGTTCTCCATTACTTTTGCCCTTATACCACAGGATTCAGAAAGAGCTTTGAAAGCCATACAGCAGGAATTTGAAGTAGAAATAAAAACCCGGAATGAACTGAATGTATTGGTAGAGAAAGATCTTTCAGTAATTGCCATTGTGGGCGAACAAATGAAGAACAGGCCCGGAATTTCTGCCAATCTCTTTACCTCGCTTGGCAGAAACGGCATCAGCGTAATAGCCACTGCACAGGGCTCATCCGAGTTGAACATTTCGATTGTAATCCGAAAAGAATGCCTGCGTAAAGCATTGAATGTAATCCACGAGGGATTCTTCCTTTCGCATTACCGCGAATTGCACCTTTACCTGGCCGGCACCGGTACGGTTGGCGGCAGCCTGCTCAAACAAATACAGAACCAACAGGAAATACTACTGAAGGATCACCATCTGAAGATCAATGTAATTGGCATCTGCCGCTCAAAACTGATGCTGATGAACCCCGAAGGTATTGACCTGACCAATTACACCGGGGAAATGCAAAAGCAGGGCGAACGGGCCGATATCGAACTGTTCATTCAAAAAATGCAGTACCTGAACTTCAGAAACAGTGTGTTTATAGATTGTACAGCTGATGCGCAGATTGCTGCCACATACTATAAAGTGCTGAATTCGTTTATTTCAGTGGTCACTTCCAACAAAATAGCCTGTTCTTCGGAGTATGAATCCTATGATCGGTTGAAAAGAACTGCCCGTGAGAATAACGTTAAGTTCATGTATGAAACCAATGTTGGTGCGGGACTTCCTATTATCAGTACGCTCAACGATCTGATCCGGAGCGGGGATAAAATTCTGAAACTTGAAGCAGTGCTTTCCGGCACACTTAACTTCATTTTCAATACCATCAGTGCAGATATTCCGTTGAGCAAGGCAGTTCATATGGCTATGGATGCCGGCTTTGCCGAACCCGATCCCCGGATTGACCTGAGCGGAATAGATGTAAAGCGGAAGCTGCTCATTTTGGCGCGCGAATCGGGTTACCCGCTGGAAGCAAAGGACATAGAAATTATCCCCTTCCTGCCCGAAGACTGCTTTGCCGGCACCCTCAACGACTTCTGGAAATCAATTGCCCAACAAGATGTTACGTTCGAAAAGCGCAGAAAAAAACTATTTGCGGAAAACAAAAAACTACGGTTTGTTGCGCGCCTCAACAATGGCAAGGCCACCATTGAGCTGATGGAGGTGGACATGACGCATCCTGCCTATCCGCTCGAAGGCAGTAACAACATTATCCTGATAACCACGCTGCGCTATTGCGAACAGCCTATGGTAATCAGGGGATATGGGGCAGGTGCCGATGTGACAGCGGCCGGTGTTTTTGCTGATATTATCAGAGTTGCAAACGTTTAAACAATTAATGATACATGATAAAAGCTGTAATCTTCGATTTTGACGGGATTATCATCAACTCGGAACCCCTGTGGGTTGAAGCAGAGAGAAATGTTTTCAAATCGGTTGGCGTGGAGCTGACACCTGAGATGTGCCGGCAGACAACCGGACTGAATACCCAGGATACCATTCAATACTGGTATAATACCTACAGGTGGACGGGTAAAAGTACCTTTCAGCTTTACAAGGAAATCATGGAATCCATGCAGTCATTGATTCTTGAAAGAGCCGACCTGCAGGAAGGATACCTTGACGTGCTGCAGTTTTTTGTTGACAGGAAATTGCCGGTGGCAGTGGCTTCATCTTCGCCGTTAAAACTGATTACCACGGCACTGAAGAAATTTCACCTGTTCGAATTCTATAAAATAATCAGCTCCTCGGAAAACGAAGAGTACGGCAAACCCCATCCGGCGCTTTATTTGGGGGCAGCAAAAAAACTGGGGATTGATCCTTTCAACTGCCTGGCATTTGAAGACTCATTTAACGGGGCTATTTCCGCCAAGGCCGCCCGAATGAAACTCATTGCGGTACCCGACAGCCATGATTTCCAGACAACACGGTTTGACTTTGCCGACCTGAAACTGAATTCCCTAAAGGATTTTAAGGAAAAGCATTTTGAACACCTCAATTCATTAAATTAGCCGCTTCAAAAAAACAAACATGACCCCCCAAAAGATCTGGTACCACTCAACCAACGGAAAAGCTGACCGGGTTAGTTTCAGTGAAGCCCTTCTGAAAGGTCTCGCACCCGACAAAGGATTGTACATGCCTGACCACATACCGCAGTTAGACGAAAAAATCATCAGGAGCTTAACAGGCAAACCTTATGCTGATATTGCATTTGAAATTGCCCGCCATTTCCTTCACGGTGAGATACCCGAAAGTGATCTCCGGCAACTGGTGGATGATGCTTACAATTTTGAAGTACCGCTTGAAAAGGTTTATGACCGGAATTACATCATGCGGCTCGATCAAGGTCCAACTGCTTCATTCAAGGATTTCGCGGCACGCATGATGGGCCGCCTGATGCAGTATTTCCTGAAGAAACAAAACAGGAACATGCTGATTCTTACAGCTACTTCGGGAGATACCGGTAGCGCAATTGCCAATGCGTTTTACGGGCTTGACAACATCCGCGTGGTAATCCTTTACCCAGAAAATGAAGTCACTCCCCGGCAACGCAAACAAATGACCACCCTGCGGCGCAACATCAAGATTCTTGCACTGGACGGCAAATTCGATGACTGCCAGGCCCTGGTGAAACAGGCATTTACCGACCCCGACCTGGCATACCTGAACCTTTCTTCGGCAAATTCCATCAATATTGGCCGGTTAATTCCCCAGTCGTTTTACTATTTCTATGCCTGGGCTCAACTGGCAAAGCCAGATGAGGAAATCATCTTTTCTGTTCCTTCGGGGAATTTCGGGAATATGATGGGCGGATTGATTGCCCGGAAAATGGGTCTTCCTGTAAGAAAAATGATTATTTCCACTAACGAGAATGATGAGGTTCCAGTATATTGGCGCACCGGAAATTATAAAACTATTGTTCCTTCGAAGAATTGCATATCAAGCGCCATGAATGTCGGTCACCCCAGCAACATGGCGCGCGTTGTCTCGCTTTATGGAGGAGTTATGGATGAAAAAGGAAACATCACTGCTGAACCCGATGTGAAACAAATGCACAAAGACATTTATGCAGTAAGCATCAGCGATGCTCAAACTACAGAAACGCTGAAAGCAACATACAGTCGCTATCAGGTGATTACAGAGCCCCATGGTGCAGCAGGATGGGCCGGACTAATGCAATATTATGCCAAGAATCCTTCAGAAGTATCCGGACGGTTAGCTGTGAGCCTGGAAACCGCTCACCCGGCAAAATTTCCCGAAGAAATCCGCCGGTTGCTGGGCATTGACCCCCCACTGCCTGCCTCATTGAAGGGTCTGGACGATCTTGAAGAAAGCTTTGATAAACTCAATCATGATTACAAACTTTTCAAAGAATACCTGAAGGACAGGTTTTAATTTTTGCCTATCTTGGCACCCTTATAATTTTAATCAACAGGATATGAAGAAACTGCATGCTGTATGTTCTGATCTCGAAGGAGTATGGGTTCCCGAAGTCTGGATTAATGTTTCAGAAAGAACCGGAATTCCCGAACTCAGACTGACAACACGCGACATCAAGGATTACGATGAATTGATGCGATACCGTTTGAAGATTCTCAAGGAAAAAAACCTGACTTTACTCGACATACAACGTGTAATTGCTACCATTAAGCCCCTACACGGAGCGTTGGACATGATCAACTGGCTCAAACGGGTTACCCGGTTCATTGTGGTATCTGATACCTTTGTTGAATTTGCCGATCCGCTTATGGACCAACTCGACAGACCTACCCTGTTTTGCCATTCTCTTGAGGTTAACTCAAACGGAATCATTACCGGTTATAACCTCCGGCAGAAAGATTCCAAAAGGGAGACGGTTAAGGCACTCAAAAGCCTCAACTATGAAATCATAGCTTTTGGCGACTCATATAACGACATCAACATGCTTCTTGAGGCCGATCAGGGCGTATTGTTCCGCCCTCCCCAGAATGTGATCAATGACTACCCTCAATTCCCGGTCATTACAGAGTATAACGAACTCAAGAGTTTTCTGGAGGAGCGGTTTAGGCTGTAAACCAAAACACCTATTTTTTGTTATAACTTTGTGAAGGTTATAATACAATTATGTTTCAGATTTTGCTCATAGCAATCGTGGTTGTTGCCCTGGCAATTCTCCTGCTGGGGATCAATATATTTGTGTTTGGACGTAAATTTCCGGAAACTGAGGTAGGCAAGAATAAAAATATGATCAGGCTTGGACTTCGATGCCCGCATTGTGAAGAAAGAGCCCGTCACCGGCGATCAAAACCTACCACACTGTATCCTTCAGAGCTGAAACCTGACTGGAAGGCCATCAGAACGGTTTGATGTACACTGATCAGAAATATACTGATTAACTGTCGACAAGCCGGAATATAACCACAAGAACAAAGTTGATCACCCTTTCTTCAGATTTATCGATTAAGTATAAGGGGCCCTTGTAATGATTTCTTTTTTAACTACTATGCAAAGTACTCACTTAAATTATAATCGAATTTTAATTCAAACATAATGAAGTGAATATAAAACAGAAAATGGGCCCCGCTCTGCGAGGCCCATCTTTCCAATAGTAAACCTAAATTTAACCTTGTGTGAAAACCTTTAATTTGTTTGTTGCCAATACTAAGACATTTCTTACAACAAATTCACGTAAGCCATTTGATACTAGAATCAAAAAAATAATAAGAAAATAAACTATTCAAATAATTTTCCTGTTTTAGTATAGTATGGAATGAATTTTGATTTATTGCTGAAAAACACGGGTAATGCAAATTAATTATGATTTTTTTGAGGTAAACAATACGCTTCTCCCGCAGAAGGGCAGGATTCTGATATCAGAGCCCTTTCTGATGGACAATTATTTCAAAAGATCAA
>CAYVBH010000148.1:0-9590 GCA_964449015.1 uncultured Bacteroidales bacterium | reverse complement strand
GGATGTATGAAGAAGGAGACGATGAAATGCTGGAATCAGGGGAGATTTACCAGGAGCTTCTGCCACGTTTTCGCTTTACCTTCCATAAATATGCTGAAATCAATGATTTATAGGTAATAAGGAACATTTGAGCGAATTTCAGATGACATTATGGCAGTAAATATCTATAAATCTACATATATATATAAAAGGCATAATTATTGTCAGGTAAGAAATAAAACATATACATATGGCACTGGAGCATTTAACTAAGGATACCTTTAAGCAAAAGGTTTTTAATTATGAGGCGAATAAGGAATGGCTATACGAGGGCACCAAACCAGCGATTATTGATTTTTATGCCGACTGGTGCGGACCTTGCAGGATGGTTGCCCCTATTCTTGAAGAACTCAAGACTGAATACAATGAAAAACTTGAGATATATAAGGTGAATACGGAAGAGGAGCGTGAACTTGCAGCCATGTTCGGAATACAAAGTATACCAAGCCTGTTGTTTATTCCTCTGGAAGGACAACCCCAGATGGCTATGGGAGCTTTACCCAAAGAAACATTCAGACAGGCCATCGATGATGTGTTGCATGTGAAATAATGAAAAATTGGTTCGTACTTAATTGGTACCTCCTGCTGCTTATTCTGGCTGGTGGGTTGTCGGGTTATTTCTATTGGAGGTTCGTAGGGTGCCATTTAGGTTCCTGCCCGATTACATCTCACTGGTATACGAGTGCTTTTGCAGGCAGTCTTTTCGGATATTTAACAGGAAGCATTCTGGCTGATTTTCAAAAGAAACCGGCCGACAAGTAAAAATCTGATGGTACAACAGTTGGAGTATCATTTAATTAGCATATGAGGATATCATCTCTATTGATATTCTCATTTTTTTATTATTAACTTTGTTGCGCTTACTCAATTATCACGTTCTTTAAACTGTCCGTCGAGCGCTCTTATCAGGCATTCTGGCAGAATAATCATAAGGATATGAAATTGATAAAACTCAGGTATGCTGCATTTCTGTCCATTGAAATATCGCCAATTCCTCCCGAATTATTTCGTTTGTATTTTCCCTTTTTATAACGCATAAAACTTTTCACATGGATGTAAAAGGAAAGCTATTCACTCGATTTCTTGAAAGGAACCGAAGCTATGCTGAGCAGCAAGGCGAATCGGTTAAGGAAAAGCAGCATTCGAAAGGTAAAATGACAGCAAGAGAGCGGTTGGATTTACTGTTTGATCCGCATACATTTGAAGAGATTGATGCTTTTTCCATGCCGGCAGCATCTGGCGGTAATTTTGGAAAGAAGGTCACAGCTTTTGGTGACGGAGTTATTGTAGGTTATGGTAAAATCAGCGGCAGGCTTGCCTTTGCCTATTCACAGGATTTCAATGTCATGGGTGGATCACTGGGATCTGTTCATGCGGCAAAAATTGCAAAAACTCAGGATATGGCCTTGAAGATGGGAGCTCCTATCATTGGGCTGATCGATTCCGGAGGAGCCAGGATTCAGGAGGGGGTCGCCAGTCTTGCCGGGTATGCATCCATATTTAACCGCAATGTAAATGCCTCAGGGGTGATTCCGCAGATTTCGGTGATTATGGGACCGGCTGCAGGCGGTGCGGTATATTCACCATCCATAACCGACTTTGTTTTCATGACCAACAAAACCAGTTACATGTTTGTAACCGGCCCCGGTGTAGTCAAAGAAGTTTTAAATGAGGATGTTTCTTTTGACGATTTGGGAGGAGCCATGGTGCACATGAAGAAGAGCGGAGTAGCCCATTTTGTTTATGAGGATGAAGAAAATACGTTGAGAGGTGTTCAAAAACTGCTGTCATACCTCCCTTCCAATAACCTTGAAAATCCGCCTTATTTCGAGTACTGTGATTCAGACTCGCGAATAGACGAACGGATCAGGGACATTATTCCTGATGATCCGAATAAGCCTTATGACATCAAGGAAGTGATCAATCTGATCATAGACCGGAATACTTTCTTTGAAGTTTCTACCTATTTTGCGCAGAACGTAGTAGTTGGTTTTGGGCGCCTCCACGGGAAGGTAATTGGTATTATTGCCAATCAGCCAAAAGTTCTGGCTGGTACGCTTGACATTAATTCATCGGTAAAAGCAGCACGCTTTATCAGATTCTGTGACTCTTTTAATATCCCGTTGCTTACCCTCGAGGATGTCCCCGGATTTTTGCCAGGGGTTGATCAGGAACACAACGGCATCATCCGTCATGGCGCTAAACTCTTATATGCCTATGCTGATTCCACGGTTCCCAAGATTACGGTTATCCTACGGAAATCATACGGAGGAGCTTATTGTGTAATGAACAGCAAAAATCTTGGGGGTGATTTTAACTTTGCATGGCCCTCAGCTGAAATTGCAGTTATGGGGCCTGAAGGCGCAGTTTCTATTCTATACCGTAAAGAGCTGATTGAATCTGGGGATCCTGCCAGGCTAAAAAAAGAGCTTACCGTTAAGTATAGGGACGAAATAGCCAATCCTTATGTTGCTGATGATAAGGGCTATATTGATGAGGTTATTGATCCGGCAATTACCCGGAAAAAACTTATTTCTGCATTTGAGGCCCTTGAAAACAAACATGTCAGTGTCCCTTCCAGAAAACACGGCAACATACCTTTGTAAAGAACTAATTATTAGTTAATTCCTATAAACCATTTCAGGATGAAAATTCATAGCCTGTTGATTGCCAATCGTGGTGAAATTGCAGTCAGAATTGCTGAATCAGCAAAAAAGTTGGGCATTAAAACCTTCGGTATCAAAACAGCAAAGGAGCCGAATGCGTTATACCTCAGGATGGTTGATGATGTAATTGACTTTTCCGAATCGTTTGATGAAATTCCGGAATTTCTGGATGTTGAAAGGATCATTGAGGCGATCAGGCAATGCAAAGCAGATGCTGTTCACCCGGGGTATGGTTTTTTGGCTGAGAATCCTTATTTCGCAAGACGGTGTGAAGAAGAAGGAATCATTTTTATAGGTCCTTCAGCTTCCGCAATCAATAAGATGGGCAATAAAACCATTGCCAAACAAATTGCTCAGAAGCACAATGTGCCCCTGTTGCAGGGCAGCCAAGGAAATGTTAAAAATCCCCGGGAGGCAGCAGATATTGCCACCCGGATTGGTTATCCGGTAATTCTTAAAGCTGCAGCCGGAGGAGGTGGAAGGGGTATGCGTATAGTTGAGAAGGCTGTGAATATGGAAAAGATGTTCAAAATGGCCGCCAATGAGTCGGAAAAGGCATTCAATGATTCCTCCCTTTTTATTGAAAAGTATGTAAGAAATCCACGACACATCGAATTCCAGATTTTGGGAGACCGGCATGGCAACTATGTCCATTTGGGTGAAAGGGAGTGTTCCATTCAACGAAAACATCAGAAATTGATCGAAGAGTCACCATCTGCCGCTTTAGATGAGAAACTTCGCGATGAAATGGGTTTGGCTGCCATCAAAATTGCAAAGGCGGTAAATTACTACTCTGCCGGAACGGTTGAGTTTCTGCTTGATGCCGACAGAAATTTCTTTTTCATGGAGATGAATACACGGATTCAGGTCGAACATCCTGTCACGGAAATGGTATCCGGTGTTGATCTTATTGAATGGCAAATCAGAATAGCTGAAGGCCAGGAGTTAAATATCCGGCAACAGGATGTCAGACTAAATGGATGGGCGATTGAATGCCGTATTAATGCAGAGGATGTTCAGGCCGGATTTTCACCTAACCTGGGCATC
Source organism: uncultured Bacteroidales bacterium (assembly GCA_964449015.1). Lineage (GTDB taxonomy): Bacteria > Bacteroidota > Bacteroidia > Bacteroidales > UBA10428 > UBA5072. The sequence goes on along the minus strand of CAYVBH010000148.1, from coordinate 5,838 downwards.
ATTGAGAAAGTCTCCTTTCCCAAAGGAAAGAATATCAGGATAGACACCGGAATTACCAATTATTCCGTTATTACACCTTATTTTGATTCGATGGTAGCGAAACTGATTGTTCATGCCGAAACCCGGGATAAGGCTATTTCTGCAGCAACTCTGGCTCTTAAGAAAGTCTGGATCAGAGGTATTAAAACTACCATCCCCTTTTGCATGGCTGTATTGAACAATAAAAAATTCAGAAAAGGGGACTTCAATACTTCCTTCATCGAAAAAGACATGGACAAATTGTTTTATCATGAAGAGGAAGATGAGATGCTTGCAGCATATGTTGCCGCTTTCGATTTTGCAGCAGAACTGGAAACCAACCGTACAGCCAAGCCTGATTTTGAACGCGGCCGGAATATTAGTCCATGGGTATTGAATAAGCGCCTAAAGTCATTATAATAAATGCAATATGAAGCTTCTTAAAACAAAAATGAAAGCCGGTCCGGAGTATTTTGCGGTTACCCCGGGTGGTAAAAAATACGTAATCCGTAACCTCTTCAGTGAAGAACTTAAAATAAACGGGCGAAATGAAGATGTAAAGATTTTCGAAGATGAAGAAGGTTTTACAGTAATTGAATATAAAAACAAAAAGTACCTGGCCGAAATCATTGACAAGAATCAGAATAATTATACAGTTCAGCTGAACGGACTGAGCTATAATTTTACCATTGAATCGCCGATTTCTTACAAAAGAAGAAAATACCTGGAAAAGTTTAAACAAGCAAATAAGGTAGAAATGGTTACTGCGCCAATGCCGGGCAAAATTGTGGAATTATTGGTGGAGGAAAAATCAGGTGTGAAAGAAGGAGAGGCGATATTGATATTGGAAGCCATGAAAATGCAGAATGAAATTATTGCCATGGTATCCGGAAAAATACGCAACATAAGGGTAAAACAAGGAGATTCGGTGGCTAAGGATGATGTCTTGATGGAAATTGAGAGGTAACTTCTTTTAATATTACTACGATTTCATGTGCATGGAAACCTATGAGAAAATCAAACAGACGGTTGATTTCCTAAGATCTTCGGGCATAGTGGCCCCGGAAATAGGAATTGTTTTGGGTACCGGGCTTGGCCGGATGGTGGATGAGCTGGAAGTTTTAAACACCATTGATTATGGCCAAATTCCCCATTTCCCGCTTTCAACCGTGGAGTCACATTCAGGTAAGCTGATTTACGGCAAATTGCATGGCAGGATGATACTGGCAATGCAGGGCCGGTTTCATTATTATGAAGGGTATTCTATGCAGCAGGTTACGTATCCGATAAGAATCATGAAATCCCTGGGTGTTAAATGCCTGTTACTATCCAACGCAGCAGGGGCTTTAAATCTGAACTTCAAAAAAGGAAGCCTGATGCTTATTGATGACCACATCAATATGCTTCCCGATAATCCCCTGAGAGGGAAAAACCGGGAGGAATTCGGACCGCGGTTCCCGGATATGAGCTGTCCCTATTCTCAAAGATTAAATACCAAAATGATTGAAATTGCCAGGCGGGAGTCGATTGCACTTCATAAAGGAGTTTATCTTGCGGTAATGGGTCCGAATCTTGAAACCAGAGCTGAATACAGGATGTTCGCCAATTTTGCTGATGCGGTAGGCATGTCTACTGTCCCTGAAGTCATCGTAGCCAATCATATGCAATTGCCCTGTGCTGCAGTTTCAGTGCTGACAGATGAGTGCGATCCGGATCATTTGGTGGCTACCAAAATTGAAGATATATTGGAAATCGCATCGAAAGCCGAAATTAACCTGATCAAATTGTTCTCCAGCTTGATCAGGGGAATGGATATATAAAGTATGATACTGGTTACAGGGTCTACGGGTTACCTGGGGGCACATTTGCTTTATGAACTTACCAAATCTGGTAAATCGGTTAAAGCAATGTTTCGAAATAGCAACGGGATTTCCCGTGTACAGAGAGTCTTTTCTTATTATGAGCCTGATTACAAGCTGCTATTTGAAAAAATAGAATGGATCCAGTCGGATGTTCTTGACTATTATTCACTGAATAGCAGCTTGAAAGGAATCAACCAGGTGTATCATGTTGCAGGGTTGGTATCATTTAATAACAGCGACGGAAAACAGCTCAACAGAGTCAATGTAATTGGCACAGCCAACGTGGTTAATGCATGCATTGAAAACGATGTGGGGAAACTTTGCCATGTCAGCTCCATTTCGGCACTTGGAGAAGTAGAAAGTCCTGCCCTGATTGATGAAACGCTTATCTGGAAACAACCTGATACGGCTTCGGCTTACAGCAAAAGCAAATTCCTTGGCGAAATGGAAGTATGGCGGGGTATTCATGAAGGATTGAATACTGTAATTGTGAATCCTTCGGTGATTATTGGCCCGGGAATGTGGCTGGGCCCAGGTAAACAGATCTTGTCCCGCATTCAAAAGGGTCTTAAGTATTATCCTTCCGGATCTTCAGGTTATGTAGATGTGCGTGATGTTGCCCGGGCAATGGTTTTACTAACTGAAGGCCCTCATAACGGAGAAAGATTTATCATCAATTCAGAGAATATTTCCCACCGCCATTATTTGGATCTCATTGCCGATGCCCTGGATAAGCCCAGGCCTGCCCGGATTATCAGTCCCTTACTTCAGGAAATGGCAATAAGCTTTGAATTTCTGCGAAAGGCAATTACCGGACTTACTCCCCGAATTAACAGACAAACATTAAGTATTGCTTCAGAAAACCTTGCTTATTCAAATGACAAAGTTCGTAAAGCCACAGGAATCAACTTCATTACGGTGGAAGAATCAGTTTACACAGCAATAAAACTTTACCTGGAAGAACCGGGTGCAGCATTTTAAGAATACTACATTTTTTTTTCCACACCGGATTACTTTTTAAGGTTTCGGAGTATTAATACTTAGTTATTCTGAGTTTGTTAACCTTAATAATTAAGTTATGAAAAAAAGTATCCTGCCAATCCCGCTTTTGTTGTTCTTCCTGATTTCTTGTGAGAAAGAGAAGGAACATTTTGACTCGCCCAAGGGCTCTTTAGTTGTTAACATCGGGCTTTTTATCAGTATTAATGAAATTGATAAAAGCCTGAAATCAACCAATGCGGTTGAAGATTTCAAGGTAATGATTTTCAACACCAGTCATCAGGAAGTCCTCTCTTTTGACCGCGAAGCCGACATGCCCGATGAAATTGAACTTGAACCCGGACAGTATTACGTTACGGCAAGTTCTGACAACAACCTACCGGCAGCATTCGATAATCCTTACTACTATGGTGAATCGGATGCATTTTCAATAACTCCGGGAGAACTTACTTCAGTTTCCGTAAATTGTGAACTGGCCAACACAATGGTTAGCATTGTATATTCCAACAATGTGAAAAACAATTACGCAGATTATAACACTACTGTCAGTTCTTCGGCTGGTTCGCTTCTTTTTACCAGTAGTGAAACAAGAGCAGGATTTTTTCAACCTTTGGCGCTTCATATAAGTGCGGTACTTACCAGGCAAAAGGAAGATGGTTCGATCGAAAACAAAACGCTCACCGGCAGTATTCCTGCTTCGCAAGCCAGGAAGCATTACGAAATTCATATTGATGCTTTACCGGCCGAAGGATCATCGGCAATTCAGGTTACAGTGGATAAAGGTACTGAACCGGTTGAAGTGGTTGAGATTACAGACGGCAGTAATCCTTCACAGAACGGAATAAGTCAAGGTGGTCTGCTGATTACTGAGATCATGTATGACCCCTTGATATTGTCTGATTCAGAAGGCGAATGGTTTGAAATATTCAACAATACTGCCGGTCCTGTGGATCTTTATCAAATAGTAATAAGGAAGAATGATAACCAAGATCACATCATCAACAACCATATTGTTTTACCTTCACATGCGTATTTTATTTTTTCCAGAAGTGAAACAGCTGTATCTGCTGTCAACAAGTATGTTTATGGTTCTTCTGTCAGCCTGAACAATACCGGAGCAGTTTTGTCCCTGTCAAACTATGGATCTGACGGAACGGACGGTTCTTTGATCGTTTCTGTTAACTATGGTGATGAAGGATTCCCTTCAGGATCTGGAACATCATTGAGTCTTAGTCCGGATCATTTCTCCTTAGCCGAAGGTGTTCTTGGAAATTCTTGGTGTGTGTCATCAGTGGCCTTTAATACCGGTGATCTTGGAACACCGGGTATGCCTAACCCGAATTGTCCGTAAGATTACATTATGCATCAAAACCTTAAAAGCGTATTTCTCATAGCTCTCGCGATGCCGAAGTTATTTTGAACACTTGTAACCCCGTTATCTGCAAACTATCATAAGCCACGGAAGCTATTTTATTTATTTTTAGCAAAGTTTATTTAATTACGGTTGGTTTCTCCTCATCAATTCATCATTTGGTTAAATTTGTCCGAAGATTTCTTGTATCATTTCACTGGGATAGAATGCAGAAAGGGTTTCTTGCGGGCTTCTTCATCGATATGGTTGCTGTAGGAGCATCCTTCGTTTTGTGTGTGGGAATTAAACCAGGCACCAGCAGCACATATTTTAGCAGTTATTTTGATTCATTTGTATTGTTTCTGGTAATCTGGATATTTTCTTCATTTGCCTTTGAAAAGTATAATTTCAGGAAAGCAGCCACTTGGCAGAGTTTAATCACAAAGATTCTGATCTGCAATCTTTTTATTTTTTTCCTGGTGACCAGTATCATGTATCTGTTCCAAAGTTTTAATTATTCACGCTTCATTGTTATTGGAACAGTTGGTGTTGCAACAATAGTTGAGCTGACAATAGGTTTGGTATATTATACATTACTGAATACCCGTGTCAGGTATGAAAGCGGAAGTGAATTGAAACTCCGGAGTACCGGAAAACTTTCCTTTAAACAGACATCTGAAATCTATGCTCCAAAAAAAGCCATACCAAAATATGACTTTCAATTAAGAAAGGAGTATTTTAAGAATGAAATCGGAGAAGAAGCCTTTAATTTTGTCGCAAACTATTCTGCCATTGATTCTCCAAATACACTGATTACGGCAACAACAACAAGTTTCAATATTGATGCCCAGATTCAACATGAATTTGAATGCATCTTAAACGTAAAGAGAGTAAATGATTTCAGGTTTGTCAATAAATTTTTTGAGTCGGTAAATGCTAAACTTCCTGTTGGAGGATTGTATATTGATTTTTTTGAGTCGAAGAATCTACGAAAAAAGCGCATTCTGGATAAATACCCTGCAGGACTTAATTATATTTATTACGCACTGGATTTCATTATCAAAAGGGTCTTTCCGAAATTTGCACTGACCAAGAAACTTTATTTTATTCTGACCCGGGGCGAAAACCGGGTTCTCTCAAAAGCCGAAGCATATGGGCGGTTGTATTCATGCGGGTTTGAGATATTGGATGAAAAGGTAATCAACAGGTTCCTTTATTTTGTTGCCATTAAGGTTAAGGAACCATTGTTCCCGAAAAACCCAAGTTATGGTCCCTTAATTGCGTTGGAAAGGATTGGCAAAGGAGGAAAAACTATTCAGGTTTACAAGATGCGCACCATGCATCCATTTGCGGAGTATCTTCAGGACTATTTATATCAAAACAAGGGGTTACAGGAAGGCGGTAAATTCAAAGATGATTTCCGGGTTACTTCACTGGGCAGGATCATGCGCACATTCTGGCTGGATGAACTGCCTATGATTATTAATTTGCTTAAAGGTGACCTGAAGCTTGTTGGGGTCAGACCTTTAAGCAGGCAGTATTTTAAGCTGTATACGCGAGAATTGCAACGATTGAGGGTATTAACCAAGCCCGGGCTGATTCCTCCTT
>CAYVBH010000147.1:0-9712 GCA_964449015.1 uncultured Bacteroidales bacterium | reverse complement strand
AAAAGATGGCCAATCACTATATCGAAATACCCGAGGCGGATGCTGTGTTTTCACCTCTGTTGGCAGTAATTCCGCTGCAACTCATGTCGTATTACATTGCCGTGATGCGCGGCTGCGATGTAGATCAGCCTAGAAACCTGGCCAAATCGGTCACGGTTGAGTGACCCTTATCGGTTCTGGTACTGACGCTCATAGTAGCTGGCGTAATCACCTTCTACCACATGCCTGAGCCATGTTTCATGTTCCAGGTACCAGTCAACTGTTTTTTTGAGACCCTCTTCAAAGGTCAGTGAAGGTTCCCATCCCATTTCACTGCGCAGTTTTGAAGAATCAATGGCATACCGGAGGTCATGTCCGGCACGGTCTGTTACAAAGGTGATCAGTTTTTCGGAAGTTCCGGGTGCTCTTTTCAGCTTCTCATCCATATACCGGCAAAGGAGTCGGATCAGATCAATGTTTTTCCATTCATTGTTTCCACCTATGGTATAGGTTTCTCCTGTTTTGCCGTGGTGAAACAGGGTGTCAATAGCCTGGGCGTGATCTTCCACATAAAGCCAGTCTCTGATATTTTCCCCCTTACCGTAAACGGGTATCGGGTTGCTGTTTTTAATGTTATTGATGGCAAGCGGAATCAGTTTTTCAGGAAACTGGTTGGGACCATAATTATTGGAACAGTTTGAAATCAGTATGGGAAGGCCATAGGTGTTGTGATAGGCCCGGACCAGGTGATCGGAGCTTGCTTTTGAAGCGGAATAGGGACTTCGGGGATCATAAGGTGTTGTTTCCGTAAAAAAACCTTCGTTTTCCAGGGAACCAAATACCTCATCCGTGGAAATATGATAGAATACTTTTCCGGCGTATTTTCCCTTCCACCGTTCCTTAGCAGCATGAAGCAGATTAACGGTCCCAATGATGTTGGTGTTGATGAATTCCAAAGGGTTGGTGATTGACCTGTCAACATGCGATTCCGCAGCGAGATGAATAATGCCGTCGAACCGGTATTCGTGAAACAGGATGTTGATCTGTTGCTGGTTGGTGATGTCTGCTTTTACAAATTTGTAGTTCGCATGGTTCTCAACATCAGCAAGATTTTCCAGGTTGCCGGCATAAGTCAGGTTATCGACATTGACGATCATATAGGCCGGATACTTCTTTACAAAAAGCCTGACCACATGTGAGCCTATAAATCCGGCTCCTCCTGTTATACAAATGGTTTTTTCCATGATTACCTGAATGGATTCTATGAAATGTTTCGTATTCTCTTTTCCCATTTCCAGGCCGACAGCAATGTCTCTTCCAGAGGTGTATCCGCCTTCCATTCCAGTTCCCTGTTGGCAAGAGAAGTGTCTGCATATACCCTGGAAATATCACCCGGGCGGCGGGGGTATATTTTATATTTTACCTGCAAGCCGGTGGCCTTTTCAAAGGTTTTGACTATCTCCAGAACCGAAAGTCCCTTGCCTGTTCCCAGGTTAAAAAACTCAAGTGATTTTTTGTTCTTGTTATCAAGCAGGCGTGATATGGCTTTCACATGCGCCCTGGCCAGATCTGCGACATCAATATAATCGCGGATGCCTGTTCCGTCGGGGGTGTCATAATCATTTCCGAAAACGCGCAGCTCCTCCCTGATTCCGGCCACGGTTTGCGTTACATAGGGTATCAGGTTCAGCGGTGTACCCATGGGTAGTTCACCAATTAATGCAGATTTATGAGCGCCTATAGGATTGAAGTATCTCAGGCAGATTGCCCTGATGCCGGAAACAGCCGAAATGGTGTCGCGAATAATTTCTTCACTTATTTGTTTTGTATTGCCATAGGGTGAATTGGCTGGTTTTATAGGTGACTCTTCTGTAACCGGAAGTTTATCAGGTTGGCCATAAACAGTGCAGGACGAGGAGAAGACCAGGGAGGGAATGTGAAATTCCCTCATGGCCATCAGCAGATTCATCAGGGAGACCAGGTTGTTTCTGTAATACTCCAACGGTTTCTCCACCGATTCACCGACAGCTTTCAGTGCAGCAAAGTGAATGATGGCTTTGATGTCCTTATGCTTTTGCAAGCAGGCCCGGAGTTTTCCGTAATCACACAGGTCAAAATTTTCAAATGCAGGTTCGGTACCTGTTATCTCTTTGATGCCATTCAAGGCATCTGCACTTGAGTTGCAGAGGTTGTCGATAATGACTGTCTCATAACCCTCTTCAATCAATTCTACTGTTGTATGAGAACCTATATAGCCGGTACCTCCGGTTACCAGAATTTTTTCAGCCATTTTACACAAGTTTGGTTACCCGGGTATTTTCAAGTTTATATTTCTCCTTGCTTTCGGGACAAACGGCAATACCCTCGTCATTGAACTTCAGGCGGTGGCCGTACTCACTCATCCAGCCTGCATGCCGGGCCGGATTACCGACAACCAGCTCATAGGGAGCTACTTCTTTTGTAACTACTGCCCCGGCGCCTATAAAAGAATACCTGCCAATGCGGTTGCCACAAACAATGGTGGCATTGGCGCCAATACTGGCTCCTTTTTCAACCAGGGTGGGCTTGTATTGATCCTTACGGGCAATGGCACTTCGTGGATTGATCACATTGGTAAAAACCATGGAAGGCCCCAGAAAAACATCGTCCTCACAAATAACACCCGTATATATCGACACATTGTTCTGCACTTTCACATTGTTACCCAGTTTCACTCCCGGGGAAACCACTACGTTTTGTCCGATATTACAGCCTTCACCAATGGTACAACCCGACATGATGTGGGTAAAATGCCATATTTTGGTTCCGGCACCGATAACCGATCCGCTGTCGATTATGGCTGATTCATGTGCATAATATGCCTGATTCATGGTTTGTTGGCTACAAATTCAATAATACTGTCGCAGATAAATTTAAGTTGTTCTTCATCCATTTCTGTATGCATGGGAAGCGAAAGAACGCTTTTACAAAGCGCTTCAGTAACCGGGAAATCTCCTTCGCGGTAGTTCAGGTATTTGAACGCCTGCTGCAGATGGCAGGGGAAGGGGTAGTAAATCATGGAAGGAATTCCCTTGGATTCTAAATGTTTCATAAGGGCTTCACGGTCTATACCCTCAAGCTTGATGGTATACTGGTGAAAGACATGCGTTGTGAAAGATGAGTGTTCCGGGATGGTTATCCCTTTAATATTGCCGAGCGCTTTGTCGTAATACCGGGCAGCTTCATTGCGTGCAGCGGAATAGGAATCAAGATGCCTCAGTTTGACCCGCAGGATGGCAGCCTGGATGTTGTCGAGCCTCGAATTTACACCTGTGAGATCGTAATAATATCTCTTCCTCATCCCGTGATGCGTGATGGCTGACAATGTTCCGGCAAGTTCACTGTCATTGGTCATGATGGCTCCGCCGTCACCAAAGCAACCCAGGTTTTTTGACGGGAAGAAGGAGGTACAGGCCATGCGCCCCATAGTGCCAGCCTTTACTTTCTTGCCAATCCTTAGGGTGTAATCTGCTGAAAGCGCCTGTGCCACATCTTCAATAACAGTGATGCCGCGTTCGGCAGCAATGCGGAGAATTTCATCCATGTTGGCGCACTGACCAAAAAGGTGAACCGGTATGATTACTTTGGTTTTTGTGGTGATGGCTCTTTCGAGTGACCGGATATCTATGTTGAAGGTACCGGGTTCCACATCAACAAGTACCGGTCGTAAGCCCAACAGGGCAGATACTTCAACTGTGGAAATAAAGGTAAAATCCGGAGTAATGACTTCATCGCCCGGTTTCAGGCCGAGTGCCATCAGGCAGATCTGTAAAGCATCGGTACCATTACCGCAGGCAATCACGTGCTTTACCCCAAGATAGGCAGCCAATTCATTTTCAAAATCTTTAACTTCTGATCCTTTCACAAAAACCGCGCTGTCCAATACGCGTTGAATAGCCTGATCAATATCGGGTTTAATTCGTTGATATTGGCCGGAGAGGTCGACCATGGTAATTTTTTTCATCTGCAATTCAGTCGATATTTCTGAAGTTACGAAGATAATCATTTGAATATTAACATGGATATTTTATTAATTTTGACCTGTTAATAAAACCCAACAAACAGACGACCGTGAATATTATCCCCATAATCCATGAGCTTTTACTTCACAATCAGAAAGTAGTGATACCGGGTTTCGGCAACCTGCTTATTACCCAACGTCCTGCCCGGCTTAACAGGATAACCAGGGAACTTGCACCCCCCACGCGCGAATTGAGTTTTAAATCAAGTAGTCAAACCGATGATGAGCAGCTTAAATTGTATTTAGGAAGAAAGACAAAGCAGAAGCCGGAAGTTGTGACTGAAGCTGTTAGTGCCTTTATAAAAAATGCTACGAAGCAATTGGCAGACAACGGTTCTTTTATTCTGGAAGGACTTGGAAAACTCACCCGGACTGGTTCAGGAGAATTCGCATTTGAGGCAGATGAAGGGTTGATGAAGCAGATCAACCTGTTTGATCTTCCCAAACTGAATGTTCAGCCGGCACAACAGGAATCCAGGGTAGAAGCCAAACTGGTTCCAAAGCCTGCTCCACAGCCTGTTCCACAGCCTGTTCCACAGCCTGCTCCTCATACGGAAAAGGTGTTCCCGGTTGTTTACAACAGGAAAAAGAACAGGTGGTGGATACCTGCAGCTATAGTTGCCCTGGTGCTTGGTCTCGCTGCATATGGTTATTTCACCGGTTTTTATGAAAGATTTCTGACTGGCAGAAAGACTGAAGTACTTCTTACTGAAAGCGAAAGCCAGGATGAAAGACTGGTTTTTGGTAACAGAACAACTAATGACAGTGTTACAAAAGAGGAAGACTCGCTTAAGGCATTAATAAGTAAGCAGATTGATGAGCGAACCACGCGCGAACATGCTTTGAGCTACCAGAAAACCAAAACTGAAAAGCAGGTTTCAGTTGAACCGGAACCCATTAACACCCCTATACCGGTGAATCGGGTAACCTCCTCCACGGATCAACCCTTTCATGTGATTGCCGGATCCTTTACAATATTGGAAAACGCGGAACGTCAGATAGCAAAACTGCAGAAGAAAGGGCTCTCACCGGCCATGTTACCCAAAAGAGGTAAGTACTACATGGTGAGCCTGGGTTCATACAACAACGCAGAAAAGGCCAAGGCTGCCAAACAGCAATTTAAGGAACAGCTTGATCAGGAGCTGTGGGTGATGGAGCGGCGGTAGCCGTCTGATCTGGATCCATTATAATCATACAGGATGCATTCAGCATCCATCGTTAATTATTACTTCTTTTTGTCTACACATAAATTACATTACTCATGAAACAGATAATCATTACATGCTTACTGGTTGCAATTCAATTCGGCATTTTTGCCCAGAATCTACCCGTTATTCAGTTGCCTCAACCACAGCTTGACAAAGGCAAGCCGCTGATGCAGGTTCTGAGCAACCGGCAATCAAACCGGAATTTCAGTGAGCGCCAACTTTCGCAACAGGAACTGGCCAACCTGTTATGGGCAGCCAACGGTATCAACCGCAAGGATGCAAGCAAACGCACGGCACCTACTGCAATGAACAAACAGGAAATAGAAGTATATGTCAGCAGCAAGGACGGGTTGTTCCGTTATGACGCCGGGCAACATGCACTGATTACCATTCACAACCGCGATATCCGGTCATTCACCGGTATGCAAGGCTTTGTTGCCAATGCCCCGATAAACCTGATCATTGTGGCTGATTTGGGTAAGATGGCAGGCAAAGAATTGCAGGAAAACCTGCAGACTGCAAATATTGACGCAGGCTATGTAAGCCAGAACATTTACCTGTATTGTGCTTCAGAACAATTGGCTACGGTGGTCCGGGGTATGGTGGACCGTGAAAAGCTTGCTGCTGAAATGGGACTTGACAAAAACTTCTATATTGTAGTAGCACAGACTGTAGGATATCCGGAAGAGAGCCATTAGCTAATAGCTTTTAGCCGTTAGCTGTTAGCTGGCAGCTTTTAGCCAATGGCCAAATGCCAACGGCCAATAGCTGCATTCAAAGTCATGCTGTAGAAAAATGTACCCTGATAACAGATTAATGGTTATTCCTTTGTATATTTATCATATCTGACCCTTAAATAATTAATAAAAACTACCGTGAAAACTACCCTTAATTGGTTTGCATTATGTTTTGTTGTGGTGCTGTTTGCCTTCACAACAGGATGTTCAAGAAACACTTCAGGCCCAAATTACGTGCTTTTTGACTGGTTCGAGTACAAAGGCACCGACCCGGTATTTGAAAAATTCCAAACGGGAACCGGCGAATTTCAGAACCCGGTTCTTCCTGGTTTTTTCCCCGATCCCAGCATATGCCGGGTTGACAGCGATTACTACCTGATCAATTCAACTTTCTCCTATTTTCCCGGCATTCCCATTTTCCACAGTCGCGACCTGGTTCATTGGGAGCAAATCGGCCATGTACTTGACAGACCATCGCAGCTTAACCTCGACAGTCTGGAGCTTTCATGGGGTGTTTTTGCACCGGCAATCACTTACTACCAGGGCAAATATTATGTGATCAACACCATTGTCAACGGAGGCGGCAATTTCTTTGTAACAGCAACCAATCCGGCCGGTCCCTGGTCTGACCCCGTCTGGTTCCCTGAAATAGATGGCATTGACCCTTCGTTCTTCTTCGACGATAATGGCAAGGCTTACGTGGTGAACAACGGGCCCCCGGAAAGCAAAGAGCTGTATCCTGGTCATCGGGCCATTTGGATACAGGAATTTTCAATTGATTCAGGAAAACTTACCGGACCGCGAAAAGTAATTGTCAATGCAGGTGTTGACATCACCAAACAACCCGTTTGGATCGAAGGGCCACATGTATTTAAAAAGGATGGGTTCTACTACCTTATTGCAGCTGAAGGCGGAACGAGCACAGGGCACTCCGAAGTAGTATTCAGGTCAAAGTCGGTTTGGGGATCCTATATACCCTGGAAAAACAATCCTATACTCACACAACGTCACCTCGATCCGGGCCGGGAATTCCCGGTAAGCTCCACCGGACATGCTGATTTCGTGGAAACACAAAATGGCGAATGGTGGGCAGTATTCCTGGGATGCAGACCTTATGCGGATGATTATTACAATACCGGGAGGGAAACCTTCATGCTGCCGGTGACCTGGAAAGACGGATGGCCTTTTGTAACAAGAGACGCCGTGCCTTATGTTGTGAAACGGCCTGCTTTACCTGATCATCCGGAATCAGGAGAATTAACCGGAGGCAATTTCACCTGGCGCGATGAGTTCACGGATACCACCCTCGGAATGAAGTGGAATTTCATCCGCACGCCCCGTGAAAAATGGTATAGCCTTACCAGTGACTCAGGATTTCTAAGACTTGATATCAGACCTGTTGCCATTAGTGAATTGAAGAATCCTTCCTTCATCGGAAGAAGGCAACAACATGCCCATTTTTCGGCATCAGTGAGCCTGCAGGTTATTGATCTGGATACCACGGAAACGGTTGGTTTGGTCGCATTTCAAAATGAGAAACATTATCTTTTCCTTGGAATCAGGAAGATGGAAGAGAACTATGTGGTTTTTGCAGAAAGAAAAGGCAGTGATGCCCGAAATGGACAACCTGATATGGTTGCAGTAAAAGGGCTGGCAGTTGACCAGCCTTCGGCCATCCGGTTGAAAATTGAGGGTCACGGCTCAACATATGATTTATACTTTGCCCTGGAAGATGAAGAGTGGACCCTGCTTAGAGAGGGAGTCAAGGCTAAAAATCTGAGTACCAACGTGGCCGGCGGATTTGTGGGTACTTACCTGGGGATGTATGCCTCTGGCAGTCATTTTAAACTGGAAGGAAATTAACAGGTTATCGTAATATTGAGCATATGAAAATAACAAAAGGAACCCGGGTACTGATAACCGGCGGGGCTTCAGGCATCGGAAAAATTATGGGCCGCCTGGCACTCGAAAAAGGCGCTGAACTCATCATCTGGGATATCAACAAGGAAAAGGCCGAAGAAGTATCTTCAGAATTTTCCCACCTGGGAAAGGTTACTACCTACCAGGTCGATGTTTCCAATATGGAACAGGTGACTTCTGTTGCGGCAGCGGTAAAAGCGAACCAGGGCGGGGTTGATTTGCTGATCAACAATGCCGGAATTGTGGTGGGTAAGTTGTTCCGGGAGCATTCGCTTCAGGATATCACACGCACCATGGATATCAATTCCTTGGCTCCCATGGCCATTACCCGGCATTTTCTACACGGAATGCTGGAGCAAAAGAAGGGGCATATCTGTAATATTGCCTCATCAGCGGGTCTGACTTCAAATCCCCGGATGTCTGTTTATGTGGCAAGCAAATGGGCTGTGACCGGATGGTCCGATAGCCTGCGCATTGAAATGGAACAACAGAAAACCGGTGTCAGGGTCACCACGGTGACGCCTTATTACATCAGCACCGGTATGTTCGATGGTGTTCGTTCTCCGCTTGTACCCATATTGAAACCTGAAAAGGCAGCCCGGAAAATCATCCGAGGTATTGAGCGTAACAAATTGTTTGTGAGTATGCCCTGGAGTGTTCATTTTGTGCGATTGACGCAGGGGTTGCTTCCTTTCCGGGGGTACGACTGGCTGGCCGGAAGGGTGCTGGGCATTTACAATACCATGGAACATTTCACTGGTCGCAAGAACTAAATCCAATTGATATGGAAAACACCCCAAGGGCAACCGTTGAATCGTTGCTTCAATCGCAGCGCACTTTTTTTGCCTCCCTGGAAACAAAAGCCATCGATTTCAGAATTCACAGCCTGAAGAAATTCAGATCGTCTATTCTCCGTTACGAAAGCAAAATTGCAGCGGCGTTGTGGACGGATCTCCACAAATCCTATGAAGAGGCTTATATGACCGAAATCAGCCTGGTTCTTGGTGAAATCAACAACCACCTGAAACACCTCAAACGGTGGGCGAAACCCAAAAGGATCAAAACACCGCTGGTATTGTTGCCTTCGCATTGCCGGCTGCTGCAGGAGCCTTTGGGTGTGGCCCTGATCATGGCGCCCTGGAATTATCCTTTCCAGCTGCTGATGAATCCCCTTGTTGGTTCCATTTCATCGGGCTGTTGTGCCATGCTGAAGCCCTCTCCCTATACGCCAACCGTGGCCAGGGTGATGGAGGAGATGCTTTCGGAAACTTTCGATTCAAATTATATCGCCGTTACCCAGGGCAACCGTGAAGTGAACCAGGTGTTACTCGAGCAAAGATTCGATGTCATCTTCTTTACAGGCAGCCCTTCTTTAGGCAAAACTGTGATGAAAGCCGCCTCTCAATACCTGACGCCGGTGGTGCTTGAACTGGGTGGAAAAAGTCCCTGTATCGTCGATCGTGATGCCAATTTGACCGTAGCTGCCAAACGCATTGCCTGGGGGAAATGCATTAATGCCGGGCAAACCTGCATTGCCCCGGATTATTTATTCGTACATAAAGAAGTGAAGGAACAACTGCTTGAGAAAATGGAGTCGGCCATCAGGGAAATGCATGGAGAAGATCCCCTGCACAGTAAATATTATCCCCGGATAGTTAGCGAACAGGCGATGGAGCGGCTGCAACAGTTAATGAAGCATGGGAAAATCCGGTTCGGGGGAGACATAGAAGTGAGTGAGAAGTACATTGCCCCCACACTGATCGATGAGATCCAGCCCGATTTCCCGGTCATGCAGGAAGAAATCTTCG
>CAYVBH010000146.1:0-9799 GCA_964449015.1 uncultured Bacteroidales bacterium | reverse complement strand
AAGAAAAACAATTACAAGGTAATACTGGCTACCAGTCCGGAGACCAAATAATTCCAGAAATGACAGAAAGGCAGTATGGCATCATAGGAACGGTAATCATGCATACGCTGATAGCGATGTTCATGATTTTTGCATACATTACCCTTTCCAAACCTACTCCCTCTGAAGGAGGAATTCTGATCAACTTTGGTGATGTGGAAAGTGCAGGAGGACAGTATGAACCTGCATTAAACAACCAGCAATCGGCAGCTGCTGCTGCTGCAAGCGCTGCACAACCTACAGAGCCTGAAGACGGCATGCTCACACAGGATTTTGAAGAAGCTCCTGTTGTAAAAAAACCTCCTGTAACCAAAAAGACCGAGCCCAAAAAAGTGGAAACCAAACCCACTCCAAAACCTGTCGAAACCACTGCCAAACCGGCCACTCCGGCTCCCCCGGTGGTAAATAAGAAAGCGATGTACTCGAGTAAGGGAGCTGCCGGACAATCAACTTCTGAAAGCGGTTCTTCAGAAGGCATTTACAAAGGATCGGGTAATATGGGTGATCCCGATGGAACTCCCGAATCGGACAATTATTCAAAGGGTCTTGGGGGAAGTGGTATCGGATTTAACCTGAATGGCAGAAATCCCATCCATCTTCAGAAACCTGAATTCAATATTCAAAAATCAGGTATTGTGGTAGTTGAAATTACTGTTAATCAATCCGGCAAAGTGATCAGTGCAACTCCGGGAGTTAAGGGCTCTACCATTGTTGACAATACGTTGTATGCTGCTGCCAAAAAAGCAGCGCTTGAATCCAAGTTCAATCTGAAAAATGATGCTCCCGAAAGGCAGGTTGGCACCATTACCTATCATTTCAAGCTTCAGTAGATCAGAAGAACAACAGCTGCACGGCAGATATCAGCACGGCAACCAGCAATACATATTTTATAAACACGGGCCCCCAGCTCACGGCTGACTTTGTTCCCAGCCAGGCACCGGCCATGCTGCCCACAGAAAGTATCAATCCGGCCTTGTAATCGACCTGGTTTCCGATTATGTAAACCGCCAGGGCAAAAGGAGTATAAAGAAATATAAGAAAGTTTTTAATGGCATTGGCCCTCACCAGGTCAAACCCAGCCCCCAGCACCAACCCTCCCAGTATAAAGAATCCCACTCCGGCCTGAACAAATCCGCCATAGACCCCAATGAAGAAAAATATCAGGAAGTTCAGCCATAGGGAACCCGAAAGTTCCTTTTCCTGGCGGCCTTTAAGCCATACCTCAGGCTTGAACAACACCACAAAAAACATGATGATCAGCAACACGCCTACGGCTTTTTCCATGGCTTTGGCATTAATGGCCAAGGCTATAAGTGCTCCGGCAACTGATCCGAGAACCGAAGGGATCCCCAGCAAAAGGCCTGCTCTTAAGTTAAGAGCACCCTGTTTGCGAAAGCCCATTGAGCTAACAAGGCTCTGCAGCAGGATGGCAATTCGGTTGGTACCGTTGGCAACAATGGGCGGCAACCCGATGAACATGAGCAGGGGCAGCGTAAGTAAAGAGCCGCTGCCGGCCAGGGTATTAATAAAGCCGGCAACGAGGCCGGCTACTATGATGAGTATGTATTGATACCATTCGAGATTAATGAACTCCATCCGCTACAGGTTAGGTAAATTACCAGGCAAACAGCGGATAATCCTTCATCAGCCTGTTCACTTTTTCTTTAACCGAATGGATGACCTTATCATCTTCGATATGCATGATCACTTCATCAATCAATTCCACAACGGTTTCAATCAAATCTTCCTTGGCGCCCCGGGTGGTAATGGCAGGTGTACCCACCCTTACACCCGAAGTGGTAAACGGAGTACGTGAATCAAAGGGAACCATGTTCTTGTTCAGGGTAATGTCGGCTTTAACCAGCGTATTTTCAACCATTTTGCCGGTTATATCAGGCACCTTGGTGCGCAGGTCAATGAGCATGGAATGGTTGTCGGTTCCGTTGGAAACCACCTTATAACCCTTGTCGATAAAGCATTTAGCCATTACCGTGGCATTCTTTTTCACCTGGGTAACATAGTTTTTATAGGAATCCGTAAGCGCTTCACCAAAAGCCACTGCTTTGGAAGCAATCACATGCTCGAGGGGACCACCCTGGATACCCGGGAAAACTGCCAGATCCAACAGGTTCGACATCATTTTGATCTCTCCCTTGGGAGTGGTATATCCCCAGGGATTCGGGAAGTCCTGACCCAGCATGATCAGTCCGCCTCTCGGGCCTCGTAATGTTTTATGTGTGGTGGTAGTAACAATATGACAATGCGGGAAGGGATGATTCAGCAATCCCTTTGCAATCAACCCGGCCGGATGTGCTATATCGGCCATCAGCAGGGCGCCAACCTTATCGGCAATGGCCCGCATCCGGGCATAATCCCAATCGCGTGAATAAGCCGAGGCCCCGGCAATGATCAGTTTGGGCCTTTCCTGAAGTGCGATTTCCTCCATTTTATCATAATCCACTCTTTCCGTATCGTGATTCAACGTGTAGGCTACCGGATGATAGAGAATTCCAGATGAGTTCACCGGAGAGCCATGCGAAAGGTGGCCTCCATGCGATAAATCAAGGCCCATGAATTTGTCGCCCGGATTCAAAACAGCCAGCATAACAGCTGCGTTGGCCTGTGCGCCGGAATGGGGTTGCACGTTTGCCCAGGCAGCACCAAACAGTTTCTTAATCCTGTCAATGGCAAGTAATTCCACCTCATCAACCACCTGGCAACCTCCATAATACCGCTTGCCCGGAAGGCCCTCTGCGTATTTATTGGTCAAACACGATCCCATGGCCTCCAGAACCTGGTCGCTCACGAAATTTTCTGAAGCAATCAGTTCAATACCATGAAGTTGTCTTTCATTTTCTTTTTTAATCAGGTCGAATATGAGGGAATCTCTTTCCATAGCAGTTAGTTTTTGTTGGCTTCAAAAATAATGCTTTTGCCGGTCAGGAAAAAAATATTCTTTACATAATTCCGGAGGAAGATAAAAAGGCTGTAGACTTTAGGCTATAGGCTGCAGGCTGTCTGCTAAGTCTTAAGGTCTTCTATGTCTTGGATCTTGGATCTTGAATCTTGGTTCTTGGTTCTTGGATCTTGGATCTTGGATCTTGAATCTATTAGCTATTCATCCGAAATCTCAATCAGCCACTGCCGGTAATAAGAGAACATTTTTGATTTAGAGAGAAAGCCTATGTATTCTCCGTTGTTGATCACCGGCAGGTTCCAGGCTTCATTATCTTCGAATTTTTTCATTACGTTTTCCATAGACTCACCCGGAGACAGGTGTGCCGGCGGAGGCTGCATGAGATCCCTAACAAACACGCTGTTATACATTTCCGTATTGAAAATGATATGCCGGATGCTGTCGAGCAAAACCACCCCTACCAGCATATTGTGACCGGTGACCACTGGGAACAGGTTACGCCTGGAGCATGAAATGGCCTTTACCAGCTTGCCTAGCGAGTCATCGGGCGAAACAGAAACGAAATCCTTTTCAATGATCTTGTCCATGTCCAGCAGCGTAAGCACAGCCTTGTCCTTGTTGTGTGTAAGGAGTTCACCTCTTTTGGCCAGGCGATGGGTGTAAATCGAATGGGGTTCAAAGTAATTGTTGGTGATAAAGGCAATGGTGGAAGTAACCATTAGCGGGATGAACAACACATAGCCTCCGGTGATTTCAGCAATGAGAAATATGGCAAACAACGGGGCATGCATTACACCGGCCATCAACCCGGCCATACCAGCCAGGATGAAATTTTTCTCAGGAATCTGGGCGAAACTTAACTGGTTCACCAACCGGGCTGCCAGGTAACCTGTAAAACCGCCCATAAACATGGTGGGAGCGAATATCCCCCCTACTCCGCCGGCTCCGGTTGTGGCCGTCATGGCCAATGGTTTCAGCAACAATACGAGCACCATGAAAACCAGGAAAAAAGCCATATTGTCCATTTTTCCAAAAAACAGGCTTCCCCGGGCAATTTCATCAGCCTGATCCTTGAAGAAAAAATTCAGCACATCATAACCTTCACCATAAAACAGAGGAAAGAGGAGGATGAGTGCACCCAGTACCACCCCTCCGGCCAAAAGTTTTATTCTCTGTTTGCTGATCGTGGCAAACCACGATTCAATGCGTATGGTGGCTTTAGTAAAGTAGAGTGAAAGAAGACCACATAGTATCCCCAGCGCAATATACCAGGGGATGTTATGAAAAGCAAAGCTCCCCTGAAGCGGGTAATGAAGCGACGCCCCGGGATCGAGGAACAGGTAAGAAACAGAAGCTCCGGCAACTGCAGATATCAATAAAGGAACTATTGACCAGACACTGATATCGAGCATCAGCACTTCAAGTGCAAAAATAACCCCGGCCACAGGGGCTTTAAAAATCCCGGCTATGGCACCGGCAGCTCCGCATCCGATCAGCGTGGCAACCGACTTGTAATTCATCCCAAACAATCGTCCCAGGTTTGAGCCCATGGATGACCCGGTAACCACAATGGGCGACTCAAGACCTACTGACCCGCCAAAACCAACAGTGAGTGTGGAAGCAATAATTGATGAATAGCTGTTGTGCGGTCTCATATACCCGCCTTTCTTGGAAAGGGAGTACAATACCTTGGTAATGCCATGGCCCATTTCATCTTTCACAAAATAATGAACGTAAAGAATGGTGAGCAGTATGCCCAGCATGGGAAATGCCAGGTAGAGGAAGTTGATCTGAAATAGCTGGCCTTTTTCCAGCACAAATTGGTGGGTGAAATGAACGGCGTTTTTAAGCAACACTGCAGCCAGTCCACTTATTAAGCCTACAAACAGACTGAGCACATAAAGCTGTTGCCGGTGATTCAGCCGAACCGCAAGCCAGCCAACGAAACGCATTATTTGATTGTGGATTCCCATTTCAAATTCAGGTAAGGATTCCATTGCATAATGAATCAGCAATGGTTTGCGCCGTGAATTTATAACTAAACCGCAAATGATGCAACTGCAGTTCCATAAAATCTTCCTAGTGACTGTGTGTTAAAAATATGTTATCCCGCTCAGAAACATGATGCTTTGTATCCATAAAACCCTAAAAATTCATAGATTTGAAATAAAACAAAATATTTCCATTATGTACACTAAAAAAATGTTCCGACTGATCATTTCGACCTGCCTGATAACTTTAATTATAACAACAAGCGCCATCGGGCAAACTACGTATCAATTTCCCTTCCAGAACCCACAACTCCCTGTTGAGGAACGGGTGTATGACTTGGTCTCACGAATGACCTTACAGGAAAAGGTTACCCAGTTTTTTAACCACAGTGAAGCCATTCCCCGTTTGGGAGTGCCTGCATACGACTGGTGGAACGAATGCCTGCATGGTGTTGCCAGAGCCGGGAAAGCCACGGTATTCCCCCAGGCAATAGGTCTTGCAGCTACATTCGACGAACCTCTCATGTTCAGGGTAGCCACGGCAATTTCCGATGAAGCCCGTGCCAAACACCATTATTTTCTTAAAAATGATGTCCGGAGCATTTATACCGGACTCACATTCTGGTCGCCTAACATCAATATTTTCAGAGACCCCCGCTGGGGAAGAGGACAGGAGACTTATGGCGAAGATCCCTTCCTTACCGGCCGCATGGCTGTTCAGTTCATCAAAGGCTTGCAGGGCGATGATCCGAAATACCTGAAAACTATTGCCACATCAAAGCATTATGCCGTTCACAGCGGGCCTGAATACTCGAGGCATGTCGACAATTTTTATGTAAACGATCGAGATCTTTATGAAACCTACCTGCCGGCATTTGAGGCTTCGGTGAAGGAAGCCCATGTTCAATCGGTTATGTGTGCCTACCATCGTTTTCGCGACAAACCCTGCTGTGGCTCAGACCTGCTGCTGGGCAACATCCTGAAAAATGAATTCGGATTTGACGGTTACATCGTTTCTGATTGCGGTGCCATATCAGATTTTTATAACAAAAACACGCACCATGTGGTGAATACACCTTCAAAAGCCTGGGGCTGGTCAGTTGCCACGGGAACCGACCTGAATTGCGAAACACCAGAAACCTTCCTGGTCAGCAACCTCGATTCTGCCATTCATGCCGGGATTCTCAATGAAAAAGACCTGAACACTTCGCTTACCCGGTTGTTTAAAGCCAGGTTCCAGCTGGGCATGTTCGATCCCGAATACCTGGTTCCCTATTCCAAAATCCCCATGTCAGTAGTTGGTTCCAGGGAACATCTTGAACTGGCCCGGGTTTCAGCGGAGAAATCACTGGTACTGCTTAAAAACAATGGCATACTGCCGCTTAAAAACGTGAAAAAAGTTGCCCTGATCGGTCCCAATGCCGACAATTTCGATATCCTGATTGCTAATTATAACGGTGAGCCCATTGTGCCCATTACGCCGCTTACCGGATTGCGTAAAAAGCTGGGTGCATCCAACGTTATCTATGCCCCCGGATGTGCCATCGCAAAAGGAATTTACACCCATTTTCAACCTGTTGGTTATGAAAACCTGTATCATTCAGATAACGGCAAACTTAAAAAAGGTCTGAAAGCAACCTATTACGGAGCACCTGATTTTAAGGGTGACCCCAAACTGGTGCGGGTTGACAGCATGATCAATTTCTACTGGTACAAATCGCCTGTCGACCAAAAGCTGGAAGTCCAGTTTTCGGCAAAATGGTCGGGCATCATGATTCCCCGTGCAACAGGAACCTATCAGTTTGGCGGCAATGTGCGTGTAAGCATCAACGGACTACCCACAGGTGACCTGGGCATACTACTTGAAAAAGGCAAACAATACACACTCGAAGCTTCCTACTCCACGATACCTTTCTGGTGGAACAGCTCCGTAGAGCCTTCAGCAAAAATGACCTGGGTGGATGTATCACGAAATTACACCAAAGAAGCCATCGCCGCTGCCGGCAAAGCCGATGTGATTGTTTTCTGCGGAGGTATTTCTGCCAGTCTGGAAGGTGAAGAAATGCCTTTGGAGATCGATGGATTTACCCATGGCGACCGCACCCATATTGATCTGCCAAAAGTCCAGGAAGACCTCCTCAAGGAGTTGCAAAAAACAGGCAAACCCATAGTTTATGTTAATTTCAGCGGAAGCGCCATTGCTCTCAATTGGGAAAATGAAAACCTGCCTGCCGTTATTCAGGCTTTTTATCCGGGCGAGGCAACCGGAACAGCCTTGGCACGACTCCTGTTTGGCGAATTCAACCCTTCAGGCAGGCTTCCGGTGACCTTTTACAAATCGGTGAACGACTTGCCCGATTTCAAGGATTACCGTATGCAAGGCAGAACCTACAGGTATTTCAAGGGTGAACCCCTGTGGGAATTCGGCTATGGCTTAAGCTATTCTGCCTATTCATACAAAAACCTGCAGCTGCCTGAATCAGCCAAAGCTGGCAGCGAAATAAAAATCTCGGTTGATGTTACCAATACCGGTAACATGGATGGCGAAGAAGTAGTACAGGTTTATGTCACCGACAAAGACGCCACGGTTCCCG
Source organism: uncultured Bacteroidales bacterium (assembly GCA_964449015.1). Lineage (GTDB taxonomy): Bacteria > Bacteroidota > Bacteroidia > Bacteroidales > UBA10428 > UBA5072. The sequence continues at coordinate 2,258 of CAYVBH010000146.1, read as the reverse complement.
TTCCGGTTCGTTCATTGGCCGGATTCAAACGGGTTGTGCTGAAAGCAGGAGAAACGAAAAAGGTTGAAATCGTTTTGAAGCCGGAAAGCTTCTCATTGATTGACCAGAACTACAACAGGATCATTGAACCCGGAAAATTTGTTGTTTCTGCCGGCGGACAGCAACCGGATGACAATGCAATTACAAAAAGCAAAGTTGTTCAGGCCGAAATTGAACTGACAGGAAAGTCTGCTGCTCTGAAGAATTAATATTAGAAGTTGATTCCGAAACGGAGGAAAGCAGACAGGCAGTTTTTTACATGTTCATCGCTGCCTGAGGGATTAACGATATATTGAATATCCGGCTGAAAGAAGAGAAGATCAAAGAGGGTGTATTGGTAAGAGAACTCATATGTTGTTTCGCTGCCAATATTCCCTCTTAATCCATCATGGGCGACTGCCAGTCCTGCAATGTCCTTTCCATGGCGCGATAATACTCCTTTAAAGCTCAATCCGAAACCTACAAAGTATTTGTTAAGATTATGTCTTCTTGGAGATAGACCTATCTGCACCATCGCACTTAACCCTTTTTCTTTATTCGGGTGTTGCCAGAACATCTGATCAGCGATGATGTAAATACCATTATTATTCTTATAGCCCGAATCAATATCCGCATCGTGATCTTCTTCTTCGATCAAATGCTGATGCAGATAAATACCACCTTTGTATATTCCGGGCAGCCCGTTTACCATGACATCCTGATCAATTTCGCCGAAAAGAAGCAACCCTTCGCCTTTTTGTAAATCCCATTTCAGATTATGCGGGTTATCCTCAAAATCAGTTGCACTTCCATCGTAAATAGCAGCCAGGAAGCGAGTCCCTTCAGACAATTTCCAGTCGGTTGACAAACCAAGCGATGTCAGTGGAAATATTGGAGCGGGGATATTACCTGAGATAGTTGGAAGAATTCCAAATGAACTGTTCAAAAACAACCCTCCCACGGGGGTATTTGCAAAATCAACATTCATATCCTGCAATCCTAGGGTGATTTTAACAAAGTTCCATGATTGACTGTACCATACTTCTTGTAGATATGTATGATCCCCTGCTTCAATATTTGAAGCAACCTGAATATCTCCGAAAAAATCGGCAGATGGTTCACCGCCGTGTGTATTGGCAAGGTTAACAAAAAAGTACCCTCCATTCCAGAATTTGGCAGCTTCGGTTGAAAAACCAACCGCTAAGTTCGCCATGCCCAGGTAACAAGTGCCTTTTTTTATACCGCCGTCTAGGTTGCCAGCCAACTCACCCACATAGGATATTTCAGGCCGGATGATTCTGAGGCTGTCAGGTGTAACGCTCTGGGCCAATGACAAACAAAACGACCAGAATAACACGTTTATAATGAACAAAAACCGGTACACTTCTGTTTATGTTAACAATCGTTTCATTGAATGTACTGTGAAATGCTTTCAGTTTGGTTTAAATATAGTGAAAACTTACAACAGTTATTTCTCCCTGGTTTAAGAGAATATTTACATGCAATGGAATAATTTTAGATTCCTGAGCACTGCCCTATTTGTTTCGCTTATTGATTGATTATGACCAGAATCATTTCCAGGAATTATCCCGTCACAGGCATGAGTTGTGCCTCATGCGCGCTGAATGTGGAACGGATGCTCAACAAGCAGCCCGGCATACTCAGTGCCTCGGTGAATTATGCGAACGCCTCGGCTCTGGTAGAGCTGAGCCCCGATGGTATCGATCTGGCCAGCGTGCAACAAGCCGTTCGGAGTATTGGTTATGACCTGGTGATTGATGACCAGGAAGCCGCGAACCGGGAAGCAGCGCAACAATCGCGTTACCGCCAACTGAAAACCAACATGGTTGGTTCGCTTCTGCTTGCAATTCCGGTGATGATCATCTCCATGTTTTATATGGATCATCAGATTGCTCATGGCAGCATATCACCGGTTAACCTGTTGCTGGCCGGGCTTACGTTTCCTGTTATGGCCTGGTTTGGCCGCAATTTCTTCATCAACGCATTCAACCTGTCCCGGCACAGGCAGGCCAATATGGACACACTGGTAGCGCTGAGTACCGGAATTGCATTTCTGTTCAGCCTTTTCAATACCTTCTTCCCTCAGTTTTGGCTATCGCGCGGGTTGCAACCCCATGTATATTACGAAGCTTCGGCTGTGATCATTGCCTTTATCCTCATCGGCAAGGTACTTGAAGAAGGAGCCAAGGCAAAAACCTCGTCGGCCATTAAAAAGCTGA
>CAYVBH010000145.1:0-9802 GCA_964449015.1 uncultured Bacteroidales bacterium | reverse complement strand
ACAGGTTCAGGATGTCGTCAACATCCGGACGCGACAGCTTGGGCATGCGGGTGCGTGCAAAAGTCGAAAAGGTTTCGATCAATTGCCGCTGTGCTTCGGTATAAATGGTGTCAAAAAGCAGCGAAGATTTTCCCGACCCCGAAACCCCGGTGAAAACAACCAGTTTGTGCTTGGGAATCTCAATGTCGATATTCCTGAGATTGTTGGTGTGTGCGTTTTTTACGATGATCTGGTTTTGATTCATGGATTGATTTATTTTGAGCGGCAAAAATAGTTAGTGCGCAACCGGCAAAATTGTAAAAAACAGACATTCTATTAAACCAGGAGATTAGCACGATTCGCCATTCACGCTGAATCCGGGATACCGGGTAATGAATTCTTTGGGAGTGTAACCCGTGTGTGTTTTGAAGTCCCTGATGAAGTGTGACTGGTCGTAATAGCCATTCCGGTATGCAATTTCAGTAAGGTTGATATGCTTTTGATAACTGAAATCCTGCAAAACTTGTTGAAAGCGGATCAGCTTGACCAGTTGTTTGGTGGTTTTGCCCAGGTATTGAGAAAACTTTCTTTCGAGACTTTTGGTTGTAAGAGACAGGTCTACGGCCAAAGATGTGGCAGTAACCTGTCCTTTGCCATATCTAATCAGATCAATTCCCTTGGTTATGATTTTTTGATCATAAGAGGTTATTGGGGCAAAACACAGAGCCAAGAAATCTTCAATAACTTTCACCCTTCCTGAAAGGGTGTTGCAGATTGACAATTTTTCTTCAACAGGAGCCATTTCTGTTTTGAAGAAGTCAGACAGGTCAACGCTTTGATTCTCGACTTCCGAAAGAGGAAAATTAAAAAACTGGCATGCTCCGGCCGGGAAGAAACTGACAAAAACCACACCCGTAGCGCCATTGGTAGAAACATCGGAAAATGAGCTACTCAACCCGCTGATAATTGAGCGGGGTTGCTTTCTGAAAGTATTGTTCGACTGGCAAACGACAAAAGGGTTCCCGTAATGAAACATGAGTTGGATGTTTTCGGTGGGGATCACTCTTTCGGTAACATCTCCCTCATGCGGATCCGACTCCATAAAGCAATAATGCCTGATGTAGTTTTTCAGGAATCCGTTTGGTTGTATGATGTGGAATTTCATGATGGTTTATCCGTCACAAAAATAACCACTTATTGCAAAAAGCAGTAAACTTTCCAGCAAGCTTTTATATGTTTACCTGATAGATCAATGTCAGCTCACTTCAATATGCTGGCATTGATAGCTTCAGAAAGAGTTTTGGCCAGTGTTTCACTTTCCAGGTCGCCGATCAGGGCCAGGCCCTCCCTTATTTCTGCGTTGACAAACGGCATGTCATATATCTTATTATCCAAAACAAAAATCAAAGTCTTTCCAACGTTGTTCCGTGTTACTTCTGCCCACAAATTTGCACCTTTCATGTTGAAGTATATGATTACCCGGCTTCCTTCAGCTTTGGTCTTTAGGACATGCGAGAGGTTCATAACTGCTAATGGTTTAACGGCTACTACAGCATGGTACATGTGATCGTTATCAACTGCATAAGCGGTATTCAAAAGCTTGTAAGAGCTTGAGTTAAAATTCCCGAGAAAACCTAAAGAATCAGTCTTTATATACCCGATTATTGGCTGTTCGGTAGCTGCAGCAGGCTGTATATTTGCGGTGGCCAGTGAATCTGATAAAAATCCAGGTAAATCCGAAGAATCAACGGTTTCATAAATTCCAAAAGAGAGCTTTTGTACATTCTCGTTGGTTTTGGTTTGGCACGAAGCAAATGCAAGGAGCATTAAGGTAATCAAACAGTAAGTTTTCATAGTTTTTTGTTTTAGATAATTATTAGTAGTTAGTTTTTATTTCTTTTCTTATCGTTGTGCCTGTCTCTGAATTCTTTAAAATAAGTTTCCATGGACTTTACATAGTTTTCATAGGCAAGAATTCCCCTTTCGGTAATGGCACATGTGGTTAATGGATAATTACCTTTGAATGTTTTTGTAATGGTGATGTATTTGGCCTCTTTCAGTTTAGTGAGCTGAAAACTCAGGTTCCCCTTGGTGGTATTGATGTTTTCAAAGAGAAAACCAAACTCTGCCGATTTAACGCCTATCAGAAGTGTCATAATGGCAAGCCGCACCTGCGAATGCAATACGGGATCGAGATCGTTGAACATGGCTTTATTTTTTTCTATTGGCATACAGCAGGTGGCCCGGGATAATAAAGGCAATGAGCCATGCAATAGCTTCCAGGATCAGTTGCTCGCGAAGATTGAAATACGAACCTGCATAGGCCAGTAACCCGAAAATGATCCCTCCGAAAATAATCATCCGGTAACGTAGCACTCCACCGGTAATTACAGTGGCAAAGGCAATGAACATCATGAAAATGGGATGCTGCAGTTCGAAATTAACTACATGCAGGACATTATATATGATCATGCTGGTCAATATCTGGCATGCTATAAGCGAAAACCAGACATACCGCAGTGAAATGCCGATATAAGTCTGCACTTTCTTTCGTTGTTTCAGGATATAATAAAGACTGTAAGCTATTACAACAATTGCTATGGCAATACCGGCATAATCTATTGCTTTTTTCAAGGGGTAGGTAAGCACAACATATCCGAGCAGGTAATTGTAAGCATAATTGAAGAACATGATCCATCCCCAAATGATGAAAAGGATGCCGTCGTTCTTAAGTTTCTTTTGCGAAACCTGTATCATTTCACTGATCACCTCAAGCGATTGTTGCTCATTGAAGGGCATTTCAATAGATTCGTTTGGTTTCATAAAATTAGATTTAATATGTAAAACTAGTTTGCGATACAAACTTAATCAAGTTTGTAATACAAACCAAATTTTTTTGGTTTTTCTTTTCACAAACTTAAATTCTGGACAGATGCTAAAACAACAACTATTTTTAGCTAAAAGAAACAAAAAGAAAAGAGGCTGTCTCAAAAGGCTTACAGTTCGTCATTGCGAGGGAGGTACGACCGAAGCAACCGGAGCGAAGCGGAGCTCAACGAAGTTAATCTATTCATTTGCAATAGATTGCTTCACTTCGTTCGCAATGACATTCCTACCTCAACAGCCTTTTAAGACAGCCTCGTCCAAGGTACCAACCGGCTTAATCTTTCACCTGGTGAATAACCCTTTGCGGGAAGGGGATTTCAATACCTTCACGGTCAAATGCAATTTTCAGCCGCTTACGCAGTTCGCCTGTAACCTCCCAGTTTTTAAGGGGTTGGGTATCTCCCAGAATTTTTACGATAACTGCTGATTCAGCGAAATCCTCAACACGCAAAAAAATCGGGGGTGAAATGATCAATTCCTTAAATTTCGGATCGCTGGCCAATTCTTCACCGGTTTTGTTGATTACGGCAATTACATGCTCAAGGTTAGAGCTGTAAGATATACCGATATTGAGATTGACCCGGGCGAAGTTCTTGGAAAGATTCGAAACCTTGGAAATTACACCGTGCGGAATGTGATGCACAGTTCCATCGAGGTTTCTCAGCGTTGTTTTCCTCAGACTGATGTCTTCAACAGTTCCCCCAATGCCATCAATATTGATAGCATCACCAATCCGGTACTGGTTTTCAAGGATGATGAACAGGCCTGTAATGATATCCCGGATCAGGTATTGACCACCGAAACCAACGGCTAGTCCCACAATACCCGCCCCGGCAAGAATAGGGGCAATATCGAGACCGGCTTCTTTCAGTATCATGAGCGATGCCATGATGGTAATCACAACTGCAAGTGTTCCATTGAATATGCGGATGAGTGTATTTTCGCGCTTGACTTCAGCTTCGGGCGACATGTTTTTATCAGGCACTACGGCAATGATCACTGCCCTTCGGATTATTCTGCTTAATACCATGTTTAGCACAAAGGCAACCAGTGCTATTGCCAGCATTTTGGTCCCATGTGTCATCAGCCAGGGCACTACTTTTTCAGGCCATTCCTGCAAATATTCTTTCATTACTGAATAATTTAAATTTTCGGCAAATATAGCATAGTGCTTCTATGGTTATCCAATAATACTATCGTATGAATCAGATAATTTCTTTCTGAGTGTGTGAATTGACGAACAGAATAGTTCCAATTCCTTCATATCCGTTCATAATTGTATCCCCGTTGTGTTTCAATCCTTCAACATGAAAACCTTTGATAACAAGAGCGGCTGTTGCAGATTTCTCATTAATCAGTGTTTTGGCTGAAACTCCAGGTTCTTTAATAATGACCTCAATATTCTTGGAAGTAATCGGCAGTCTTCCCGAGCTCACCAGGTTAGCCAGTGAATGCTGTGTTTTTTCAAAATCATCGGGCTTGCAAATGTCAAATACTTTTATGGCCGACTTTTTCCAGTCATTGTGACCCGAAATAATGAAACTGAGCATGATCTCCAAACTTGAGTTTTCTACATCGTGTGAATTGATCCATACATGGATGCCATTTTTGCAAATCATTTCCTTACGGCTTGAGGCCAAAAGACAGATATCGAAACTGCCGGCTTTGATCAATCTGATGTTGTCGATGATCTCAGTCAGGTCCTGCGGGTTTTCCTTGTCATATTCAAAAATCACCATATTGTTTTCCATGCCGGATATGCCCGGAACCTGTATGGCCTGAACGATTGCCGATGTGTAGGAAGGAGAAATGATTGTATCAACGAAAACATGATTGTTGGTAGTATCATACAATTCAATAAGCTTCGAAAGCTCTTCACCAGCCTGCTGGCTGGTAGCCTTTGAATAATAACCATCAATCCGGTGCAGGTAGGTAGCAAATCCGTAGCGATATGATATCCAGTTGAGCAACTGGAATGCCCTGGCCCTGGAAAAGGAATCCTTGGAGATGCAAATGGCACTGGGTCTCCACTCTTTCACTTTCTTTTTGCTTCCCGATCGCTGAAGGTAAACTTGCAGGTTCCGGTTAATCTGAAACAAGGCATTGGCAAATAGTGATTCAAGTCCATCACGATCGCGGTGATAATAACGGATATACATATACAAGCCGCTCATAATCAATACGGATCCTAACGCATATGGGGTGCTGATTTTGAACATGACCCACAGGGCCAGTATGAAACCTGCAAATGAGATATACCATTTTGACCGGAATGAAGGCCTGTAGGAAGGTGAAGACCCGAAGTGATTCAGGAATGAGATCAGGCAAAGCGCGCCATAGGTTACCAGGAAAAACATGGATATGATTTCGGCTACAGCGTTTACGTCTCCCAGTGCAACAAATACAAGCGCTATAATAATGGTAACAAGCGTGGCGTTGACAGGCTCATTATCAGACGACCTACTTTTCGACAACCAATTGTTAATTTTAGTTGAAGGGAAGGATGTGTCGAGTGCCAGGGCTTGAAGGGTCCGGGGTGCAACCAATATGGATCCAAGTGCGGATGAAAGGGTTGATGCTGCAAGGCCCAGTGGTACGATGAACGCTCCGCCAATGGCAATCTTGCTCATGATCAGCTGGTCGTTGAGCATGTCCTCGGCACTTGCTGAAATGGTAAGTTTATAAATCACCATCAGGTATATTACCATACCTGTAATAGTTGCGGCAATGGTGCCAATGGGTATGGATCGGGAGGGTTTCCGCAGGTCGCCTGACAGTCCCACACCTGCAGTCATGCCTGTAAATGCCGGAAAAACTATGGCAAAAACCAGGAAGAAGTCATTCATGTTTCTCATATTCCAGGCTAGTGAAACACTATCGGCCGATGCTTCCGGGTTACTTTTTCCCATGAAGAACATGAGTAGTGAAATCATGAGTACTGCAACCACAAGATAAAGGGTTTTTACACCGGTATTGGCTCCCTTTTTTAAGATAACCATACCCAGTAAGAGAAGGGAGGGGATGCTGACCATCTGACGCGGGAGTTGAATGTCAAATGAGGTGGAAATAAAATTAAACAGGAATTCAAAGGCTTCAGTAAAGGCTATAATATAAAAAGCAACACTGATGGCTTGCGACAGATAGAGTGCCATACCAATGGTGGCACCTATGTTAAGCCCGAACGACCGGGAAATCACAAAATACTCGCCACCACCTTCAACCCTTTTGTTGGTGGCCAGTTCAGAAATGGCAAATGCAGTGGGAATAGTAAGTGCATGTCCCAACAGGATGATGATAAACACTCCCCAAAAACCAAGTGTTCCGACAGCAAATCCGAACCTCAGAAAGAGAATGGCTCCCAGAATGGTTGAAAGAGCTGTAAAATAAACAGGAGCTGTGCCAAATCTTTTGTTAACTGTTGCTGAGTCCATACTGCGATTTGCTGTTTTGCATTTCCAATTCAATGGTTATATCCATGAGCATTCCCTTCTGCGCTTTGCATTCAAATGTCAACAAATAAAATTAGCACAATTGAACAAAAGAAACCCGTAAAATCAACCTTGTATTTAAAGCAGCAGATCTAATATAACTGATAATCCAGCAGTTCATCCGATTCAACAAATATCTTTTCAACCGGTAATTGCGTTACATTGATCATGGCTTTGGCCAAAGCGCTGGCCTTGATACCTCTGAATTTCTTTAATGGACCCACAAAGAGCCATCCTGTCAATTTCATTAAGAAAACAGCAACACGTTCACCGAATCTGAACTCATGCCGGTCTCCCATAAGCAGTGAAGGCCTTACTATTTTAAGATTACCTTTATAAGCCTCCTTAACGGCATTCTCCATTTCTCCCTTGGTGCGTAAATAGAAGTTGCCCGTATGGGCATCGGCCCCGATGGAGGAGATGATAACCAGATTCTTAATTCGTAGGTCCTGCGCCAGTTTGGCTACTTGTAGCGGGATATCATAATCAACCTTTCTGAAGGCTTCCTGTGAACCGGCTGTTTTAATGGTAGTGCCGATACAGCAGAAAAACTCATTAGCCTTGAGCCGGTTATGATAATTAACCAGATCCGAAAAATCATCAAGCAGCAGTTGCTCCAGTTTCTGATCTGCTATGGGCAGTGTTTTTCTGGCAACAATAATTATTTTACCATACAGATTATTATCCAATAAAGCTTTTACAAGTTCCTTTCCCACCAGTCCGGTTGCTCCAAACACCACTGCTGTTTTATTCATTGATCTGGAAATTTGTTATTTCTGTGTTTATGATTGTTATATCTGTTTGTTTTTGCTTTAATCAGCAAGCCTGTCTCCAGGCTCAGTAACTCACTTTGTTTGGCTTATGGATATTTCACTTTATCGATTGTTTTGTTTGACGATGGAGAACAACAACACATTTATGATTTATTAAGTTACGATTTTTCTTTTTAAGCGACAAAAAAAAACAACCATGTTATGTGAATTATGCCAATTTGGTCGAACAATTTCTTTTTCTTGCATAAATTCACTTAAAAAAAATATTTGTTCAAATATATGCTGGGAATTTTTCATAGAAGAAAAGATGAGTGACCCCAATTCTTAATGGAAAAAATACTTATTACCGGAGCCACAGGATTAGTTGGAAGGCATTTGACAAAGATGCTGATTGACAATGGATATTCTGTAGCGTGGTTGGGCAGGAAAAGCAATCATACAGGACGCATTCAAACCTGGTTCTGGGATATTGAGAACAAAGCAATTGACGAAGGAGCATTTGATTCAGTAGATTATATCATTCATCTGGCAGGTGCCGGTATTGGTGATAAATGGTGGACAGCAAAAAGACGGAAGGAGATCCGCAACAGCCGCATCAGATCATCAAAACTGATCTATGATGAGGTGATGAGGAAAAAGAGACACGTAAAGGCATTTATTTCGGCTTCAGCTATTGGATATTATGGAAGCAATACTTCTGAAAAGATCTTTACCGAAACAGATCCGCCGGCAGGCGATTTTTTAGGTGAAACCTGCAGATTGTGGGAAGAAGCAGCCGACAGGTTTCAGGAATCAGGTATCAGAACGGTAAAAATCAGAACAGGTGTGGTGCTGACCTCAAGTGGGGGAGCACTCCCTAAATTGGCACTGCCGGTCAAGCTCGGGTTTGGTTCGCATCTCGGTAACGGATACCAGTATGTGCCGTGGATACATATCGATGACTTGTGCGGCATATTTATAAAAGCACTGGAAGATACGACAATGACCGGACCATACAATGCCGTGGCCCTGGAACATACCACCAACCGCCAGTTAATGAAAACTATTGCCGGGGTACTGCACAGGCCCATGTGGTTTCCCCCAATTCCTGCTTTCGTGTTGCATCTGCTGTTAGGTGAAATGTCTTCCATGCTGCTTTATGGAAGTCGTGTTGCAGCTGACAGGATTTCCTCAGCCGGTTATGAATTCAGATACAGAACCCTGGACAGTACACTGACACATTTGTTAAAATCTTGACGTGAACAAACAACAATTATAATTGTATTATAAACTGTTGACTTTGTGAATTTTTAAATACCGAAATACCATAAAATGGAGAATTTAAGTAAACGCCAGTTTGGCCGCACAGGTGCGCAGATTACCGCAATCGGACTGGGATGCTGGCAGTTCAGCAAACAGCAGAACATGGCAGGTAAATTTTGGCCGGTACTTGATGATGAGGTAATCAGCAAAGTGGTGTCACTTTCACTTGAGGGTGGGATCAGTTGGTTTGATACGGCAGAAGTATATGGTAATGGAGCTTCCGAAAAAGCTTTGTCCTTGGCCTTGCAGAAAGCCGGCAAAAAGCCCGGTGATGTTTTCATTGCTACCAAATGGTGGCCTGCTTTCCGATTTGCTTCAAGCATTGTCAAAACCATTGATCAAAGAATAGATGCGCTGGCACCATACCCGATTGACCTTTATCAGGTGCATCAACCCTGGGGCTTTTCCAATGAGCGAAAAGAGGTAAGCGCTATGGCTGATTTGCACAAGCAAAAACTGATCAGTCACATCGGTGTCAGCAACTTTTCGGCAAAGCAAATGCAGCATGCCTGGGAAACTATAGACAGACTTGGAATTCCCCTGGCTTCGAACCAGGTTAACTACAGTTTGCTGAACCGGTCGATTGAATCAAACGGCATCATGGACCTGGCTAAAAAACTGGGAATTACCATAATTGCCTATTCGCCACTCGCGCAAGGATTGGTTACGGGAAAATTTCACGATAATCCAGCCCTGATTAAAAATACCGGGTTCCGAAAATACAGCGCTCAGTTTAAACCTGCCGGTTTAGCCAAAAGTTTACCTGTGGTGAGCTTGATTAAAGAGCTGGCTCAAAAATATGAGGTAACTCCGGCTCAAATTGCATTGAACTGGCTGCTCCATTTTAACGGAGATACTGTGGTCGCTATTCCTGGTGCTACAAAGGACACCCATGTTAAAGAAAATACCGGCGCCATGAAATTCAGGCTATCAGACGAAGACATGGACAGGCTGGATAAGGTTAGTGCGGGGTATAAGTAGAAGCTAGAGCCAAGAACCAAGAACCAAGATCCAAGATCCAAGATCCAAGATCCAAGATCCAAGAAAGCAATACCATTAGAAGCATTGGAATTGGCCGTTTGTCGCACTTCGACAGGCTCAGTGTGACTGGCGTTGTCATACTGAGCCTGCCTGCCGGCAGACAGGTCTGTCGAAGTATACCGAGTATCATTAACAGTGGTAGTCAAATCCCAAATCCCGACTCACACGCATCCTGTATCCTGCATCCAGTATCCAGTATCCAGCATTCATTAACCGGTTTTAAAACATCAGCAAGACGAAAAATATGCTGCTACTCAAAAACAACTGCCCGGTCTTCCTTTACCTGCCTCTTTTTGTATTGAACAGAATGAACAATTTCAGCCCGGTTATTGA
>CAYVBH010000144.1:0-9833 GCA_964449015.1 uncultured Bacteroidales bacterium | reverse complement strand
CAACGGCTGCAAGCAATACCTCAATGGGATTTGTTATGTTCTTGTTGGGAATACCGCCCACGCACATCAAGGAATCACCTATAGTGCGGATATTTCTTACCGGAAATTTGGCGGCTATGTGCTGTAATTTGATAAAAATCTCATCCAGTGAATCCACGCAGGTTTTCGGGTCAAACTGCTGGTTAAACTTTTCAAATCCCAGTATGTCAGCATATAGTACAGTAGCGGTTTTATAACGGAGTACGGCGCTCTTTTTTTCAGAAAGATTCTTGCTTGTGATTTCTGTTTTTCCTGCCTTTGCCAGCAATGCTTTATATTTCTCCAGTTCTTCAGCAAGTGCTTCATTTTGCTTGCTCAGGTTCTCATTTTCACTGGAAAGCAGTTTGTTTTGTGAGATAATATCGGCTATATGCCTTAATATTCCGTTCTTTTTAGGCATTAATTGTTTGTTTAATGGTAACAGCAAGGGCTTTGTACATAAAGTTACTATTCTTTTACGAAGTGTTTACATAAAAAGGTTTATTAATTTTGATGTTTTGAAAGATTTGATTGACCACTGAATCATATTTATGGATTTCAAACTTAATTCGGCCTATTATCCGACCGGCGATCAGCCTGTGGCTATTGATCAACTGGTGAGTGGCCTTACCAGGAACATCAGGTATCAAACTTTATTGGGTGTTACAGGTTCCGGAAAGACGTTTACCATGGCCAATGTTGTTGCTCAGGTAAACAGGCCAACCCTGGTACTGAGTCACAATAAAACATTGGCCGCGCAGCTTTTCGGTGAATTCAAACAGTTCTTTCCTGAAAATGCTGTTGAATATTTCGTATCATATTATGATTACTATCAGCCTGAAGCCTACCTGCCGGTTACCGACACCTATATAGAAAAAGACCTTTCCATTAACCAGGAGATTGAAAAGCTTCGCCTCAGCGCCACTTCATCATTGCTTTCGGGCCGGCGCGATGTACTGGTGGTTTCTTCTGTATCATGCCTGTATGGTATCGGCAATCCCGATGATTTTCACAGCAATACCATACAGCTCAAGCAGGGTGAGCAGGTTGGCCGAAACGATTTTCTGCGAAAGCTTGTTGACAGCCTGTATTCAAGGAATGAAAATGAATTCAACCGGGGGAATTTCAGGGTCAATGGTGATACAGTTGATGTATTCCTGGCATACAGCGATTATGCTTACCGGATCAGTTTTTGGGGTGATGAGATAGAAGAACTGAGCTCTTTTGATCCCGAAACGGGGCGAACACTGGAGAGCATGCAGGAAGTTGCCATCTATCCGGCCAACATGTTCATTACTACCAAGACAAGAATGATGCAGGCTTTCAATCAGATCCGTATTGACCTGGGTCTGCAGGTTGAGTATTTTAAAAGTATTGGCAAACATCTTGAAGCCAAAAGATTACTTGACCGGGTTACGTATGATCTTGAAATGCTCCAGGAACTGGGTTATTGCCCCGGAATCGAGAACTACTCCAGGTATTTCGACGGCCGCCCTCCGGGTCACCGCCCCTTTTGCCTGCTTGATTATTTCCCGGGTGACTTCCTGACCATTATTGATGAAAGCCATGTTACCATTTCGCAAATCAGGGCTATGTACGGTGGTGACCATTCACGAAAGCAGACCCTGATAGAATACGGATTCAGGATGCCCTCGGCCATTGACAACAGACCACTGAAGTTTGATGAATTTGAAAACCTGGTGGGACAAATGATTTATGTGAGTGCTACCCCCGCTGACTATGAACTCGAGAAGAGCGAGGGAGTCATTGTGGAGCAACTGATAAGACCTACGGGGTTGCTTGACCCAATTATTGAGGTCCGGCCATCCCTGAATCAAATTGATGACCTGCTGAAAGAAATCCGCAGGAACATCAGCCATGATGAACGTGTGCTGATTACTACCCTCACCAAACGCATGGCGGAGGAATTGTCCAATTACCTGCTTCGGCTTAACATCCGCTGCAGCTACATTCATTCTGATGTGGATACTATTGAAAGAATTGAAATAATGGAAGGCTTAAGGGAAGGAAAATTTGATGTGCTGGTGGGGGTGAATTTACTGAGAGAAGGACTGGATCTGCCCGAGGTTTCACTGGTTGCCATCCTGGATGCCGATAAGGAAGGATTTCTGCGCTCCCAGCGTTCACTGACTCAAACAGCGGGGAGGGCAGCACGTCACCTGAACGGCCGGGTGATCATGTATGCAGGGAAAGTTACTGAATCCATGCAGAAAACCATTGATGAAACCAACCGCAGGCGCGAAATACAGTTGGCATACAACGAGGCAAACAACATCACACCGCAACAAATCATCAAGGCGGCATCCAACATCCTGAATGACATCCGCAGAAAAACAGGTGAAAAACAGGTTTATGTTGAACCTGTGAAAGTTGATATAGCAGCTGACCCGGTGGTTAAGTACATGAGTAGTGATGCGCTCAGAAAGGCTATTGAGAATTCTAAGAAATCCATGGAAAAAGCTGCATCAGAACTGAATTTTATCGAGGCCGCGAGATTCCGTGATGAAATGCTGGCCTACCAGCAACTTTTGGAGAAAAGTGAAAACTGATGATATAAAGTAAAATTATTTCGTTTATTTTGCGGAAAATTTTTTTTATGGGTAAAGTATCAGATATTTCGAAAGGAACCTTTGTCAGGTATAATGGTGAACTTTCCATAGTTCTGGAATATGAACACCGTACTCCGGGGAACCTGAGGGCATTCTACCAGGTGAAGATGCGTAACCTGAAGTCGGGCCGGCTAATTGAGCAGCGTTTCCGACCTGATGACGAAATGGAAATCGTCAGGGTTCACTTCAAGGAACATCAGTTTCTTTATATCGATGGTGGCAATGTGGTTGTGATGGACAATGAAACCTATGATCAGATACACGTACCCCGGGAAACTATTGGAGAAGGCATTAGCCTGCTGAAAGAAGGTGCCAATATCAAGGTGTTTTTTGACGGAGAGGAGCCGGTTTTTGCTGAATTGCCGGTTAGTGTTGAAATGGAAGTTACCTATACCGAGCCGGGAATGAAAGGAGATACGGCAACGCGTACACTGAAGGCTGCCACCATTGAAACCGGTGCACAGGTAAAGGTGCCGCTCTTCATCAACATCGGCGACCGCATTAAGATCGACACCCGCACGGGTGACTATATTGAAAGGTGCAGATAAACTATAGCCAAAGGATATTCCAAAGACTTTTTTAAAAATCTCTGTTTTTATTGAGAATTAAAAATCCGGTCATGAAATTGACCGGATTTTCATTTTTTTATAAAGCTGTAAAGAACTTCTTCTTTACTGATCCTGATTTTCTTCCTTAAAGCTCTTGTCATATTGGGTCATGGCCTTTTCGCTCATACCCATACTGCTGAAACCTCCGTCGTGGAATAGGTTTTGCATTGTGACCTTCCGGGTCAAATCAGAAAACAGTGTAATGCAATAGTCAGCGCAATCCTCAGCCGAGGCATTGCCCAGGGGCGACATCCTCTCGGTGAAATCAATCAACGAATCAAAGCCAAAAACGCCGCTACCGGCTGTGGTGAATGTGGGCGACTGTGAAATGGTATTGATGCGGATCCTTTTTTCACGCCCGTAAATGTAACCGAAACTGCGCGCAATAGATTCAAGAAGGGCTTTGGCATCAGCCATGTCATTGTAACCGTATAAAGTCCTTTGAGCTGCCACATAGGATAAGGCAACAATGGAACCCCAATCGTTGATTGCATCGAGCCTGCGACAGAGCTGAATGATCTTATGAAAAGAGAGCGCCGAAACATCAAGGGTTTTCAGGTAGTAGTCGTAATTGATATTGTCGTATGGAATGCCTTTTCTAACATTGGGAGACATTCCGATGGAATGGAGCAGAAAATCAAACTTACCACCAAAGAATTCCATCGATTTGACCACCAGATTCTCCAAATCTTCAGCACTTGTAGCGTCAGCCGGAATCACAATGCTGTTACAGGCCTTAGCCAGTTCATCCACCTCGCCGAGCCGCATGGCAACAGGAGTATTGGTAAGAACAATTTGAGCCCCCTCCTCATGAGCCTTTTCAGCTACCTTCCAGGCTATTGACCGGTCGTTCAGCGCCCCGAAGATGATGCCTTTCTTTCCTTTTAACAGATTAAATGCCATATAGTCTATAGTTTTAATAAACCGCAAAGATAATCTATGGTACTGAAATGAAAAACACAATCAGTTGCCCAGTAAAGCCCTTGCATTTTCAAGTGCAGCATGGGTGACTTCTTCTCCGCTGAGCATTTTTGCTATTTCCAGGTGTCTTTCTTTGGGCGTAAGCAGTTTCATACGGGTAACGGTGGTATTATCCTCATCGGACTTATACACCAGGTAGTGATTTTTACCCTTGCTGGCAACCTGGGGCAGGTGGGTGATATTGATAATCTGCATACGGTCAGCCATCCGGCTGATGATGTTGCCAACCCGTTCGGCAATTTCACCGGATACCCCTGTATCAATTTCGTCAAAAATTATGGTGGGCATACCCGAAGAATCTGACATCAGCGATTTAATGCACAGCATCAGTCTTGATATTTCACCTCCTGAGGCTACACGGGCAATATCCTGCAGGTTCATGTTCCGGTTTGCCGAAAAAAGAAATTGTATTTTATCAGAGCCATAAGGGTTGAAGTCATCTGTTTTCTCAAGCCGGATGCTGAAACCCGCATTGGGAATGCCAACCTCGCGCAACAAGCCGGTAATTTTGTCTTCGAATGATTTCAGTACTTTCTTACGCTGTGCATTGAGCCTGTCAGATAAGTCATTCAGTGTTGTTTCTGCATCCTTCATTTTTTTCTCTACCTCGCCCAGGTTAAAATCAAACGAGTTGATTTCATCCACTCTGGTTTTCAAATGATCACGAAAGGTAATCAACTCGGAAAGCGAGGCAACCCGGTGCTTTTTTTCGAGTGTGTAAATCAGGTTGAGTCGCTCGCTTACCTGGTTCATCCTGTCGGGATCATGAATCAGTTGACTGTTTAGCACTTCCGTTACACCGGCAATATCCTTGATTTCAATATAAGCCGATTCAATCCTTGCAGCCAGGTCTTCCTTGTCCCGCAAGTATTTCTGAATCCGGTTCAGGGCAACAGAACAATCTTTCAATTGCTGAAGCACCGATTGTTCGTCTCCCTGGAGCAGGGAAGAAGCAGTTGAAAGTCCGGTTTTGATCTCTTCGGCATGCGCTAGTTCTTCGAGTTCTGATTCCAGCTCCTCCTGTTCGCCCTCACGAAGCTGTGCATCACGGAGTTGGGTGAACTGAAACTGGAGGTAATCGAGTTCCGATTTTGCCTGGGCAGCTTCATCGGTCATATGCCGGAACTGCTTTTGCAGGTTCCTGTATGTGGCGTATTGCAGCCTATAGGAGTTGAGTAATTCCTGGTTTCCGGCATAGCTGTCAATAACCTTCATCTGAAATATGCTGTCGGACAGATTCAGGTTCTGATGCTGTGAATGGATATCGATCAGTTTGTTGCCCAATTCAGTAAGCAGCTCAAGATTTACGGGGGTGTCGTTGATAAAGGCACGTGATTTACCGTTAACAGCAATTTCACGCCGGATGATCAGCTGGTTGTCATAATCAATGCTCTTATCGGTAAAGAAATCCTGCAACCCGTAATGGGTGATGTCAAATGTGCCTTCCACCAGGCATTTTCTTTCCTTGTTTAACAGCACGGAAGTATCAGCACGTTTACCCAGGATGAGGGAAAGTGCACCCAGCAATATAGATTTACCGGCACCTGTTTCACCGGTAATGATGGTCAGACCTTTCTTAAATTCAATTTCAAGGTGACTGATGAGTGCGTAATTCTCAACAACCAGGTTGCAGAGCATATGCCGAAATATTAATAATGCAAGATAGCAAACATTATTTTGAACCGCTCAAAATAGTACGGTATTTATCTGCATGGGTGGGATCTATCTGGTTCAGCAAAGCTGTTACCCGCCTTTTCTCATCGTCCATCGATTCTTTGAAAATGCTGACAAATTCATCCGACTTGGCATCCAACACCACCTGGAAAAAATGCATAAACGGATCCGGTCGGCTTTTGAATAAATCCTGCAGCAAAATGAAGCTTTCAGCAATGGCCATTCTTCCCTCAACCGGTTTATCGTACATCAGATCGAGACCAAGGCGGTGATAGTTGTATAAGAATTCCCTCACGGGAGCGTATTCTTCATCCAGAATGTTGTGAACAAGCCAGTACCTGTTTCTCCGGCTGGTGCTTTCACCTGCTCTCCATCCTCTTTCTTTCGCATTTTGTGCATTGTTCACAATTTTCTCAGCTTTCTGAAAAAATTCGGTGCCGGATTTAAGACCGAAAGAGTCAAAATCGAGTCCCATAATTATATAGGCATAATAAGCCAGCACGGAGGTAAGATTGGAAAGATGCGCCGTTTCACTGAATTCAAGAGGTTCATATTCAAGGTAGGTGAAATCAATATCGTTATCAATATAATTGAGCAGAACAGTATTGAACGAGGAATTGAAAACCGGCCGGCGCACCTGCAGCGTCAGGGTTCCTTTGCATTGGTCTCCTGAATAGCTTTGTATATTGAACATCAAACTGCATTCAATTCTTTCATTGTTGGAAAACTTATAGTTGGTCCAGGCCCGGCCATTCATGAATTCATTGATTGAACTTTGCAGGGTCTGAAAGATCTGCTTGTTTGATCCCTGGAGGTTTTGCGTGGTGATTTGTATGTTACACCTGAGCTCCTGTGCTTGCAGCGTGTAGCCTGCAATAATAGTAAATACCAGCAGTAACAACCTTTTCATCAGCGTATGATTTTGGTTAGATAATCAACTATGTCATGAGCCACATCGTGCTTTGATTTTAACTCAAAGCGGGTTGTTTTATTGTTCTTACCGATGATGGTTATTTTATTCGTTTCACTGTTAAATCCGGAACCTTTGTCGTTCAGTGAATTTAAAACAATAAAGTCGAAATTCTTTCTCTTCATTTTTTCCCGGGCATTGGCCAGTTCGTTGTTGGTTTCAAGGGCAAACCCGGCGAGCAACTGTCCTTTTTTCTTCAGTTTTCCCAACTCGGCGGCAATATCCGGATTGGGTTCAAGTTCCAGAACCAGGTTCACGGACTTGCTTTTGATCTTATGACCAACGGGCGATTTGGGGCGGTAATCAGCCACTGCTGCAGCAAGAATGGCCCCGTCCGTATTGTCGAAAAATGTAAGGCACGCAGAAAGCATCTCTTGTGCGGTATTTACCCTGTGAAGGCTGATGTTTTCATGAACCGGCGTCAGAGAAACCGGGCCGCTAACAAGAATTACCCTTGCGCCTGAATTGGCCAATTGTTCAGCAAGGGCAAAACCCATTTTCCCGGAGGAGTAGTTGCCAATAAAACGGACTGCATCAAAAGGCTCGTAGGTAGGTCCCGATGTGACCAGGATGGTTTTACCGGCTAGTTTTTCCGGGACTTTTTTTTTTCAGCGGCGGTGAAATGGTTTTTCAGAGCCAGAACAATCGGTTCCGGTTCTTCCATCCGGCCCTTGCCAATTAGGCCACTGGCAAGTTCACCACTGGCGGGTTCCAGAATTATGTTGCCAAATGTTTTCAAGGTGGCCATGTTCTTTCGGGTTGCCGGGTGATTCAGCATGTCGAGATCCATGGCAGGTGCGATAAAAACCGGACAGCGGGCAGAAAGGTAAGTGGTAAGCAGCAGGTTATCGGCAATGCCCAAAGCCATCTTGGCCATGGTATTTGCCGATGCAGGTGCAACAACAAATGCATCGGCCCAAAGTCCCAAATCCACATGACTGTTCCAGCTGCCGCTGGCAGGGTCAAAGAAGTCGGCATATACGGGGTTCCTGGAAAGTGTGGCCAGGGTAAGCGGGGTTATAAACTCCTTGGCAAGGGGCGTCATCAGTACCCTCACCTCAGCACCCTCCTTAACAAGCAACCTGATGATCGTGGCGGTTTTAAAAGCCGCAATACTGCCGGTTACACCGACTAATATTTTTTTCCCGCTCAGCATGGTTGATCAGCCTGCTTATTCAGCTTTGCGAATGTAAATCTGGTCGTTCTCAAATTCATCCAGAGAAATGAGCGTGTGCTTGGGCAGCCTTTCGTAAAACTTGGATATTTCAATCTGCTCACGGTTTTCGAAAACCTCTTCGAGATTATCAGTGTAATTGGCAAATTCCTCAAGCTTGCGGTTCAGCTCTTCCTTTATTTCAATGGCGATCTGGTTTGAGCGCTTTGAGCAAATCACAACTGCTTCATAAATATTGCCGGTTTTGGCTTCCAACTTGTTCAGGTCACGTGTCACTGTGCTGGACGGTGCTTTTGACCTTTTAAAATCTGTGTTTTGTTCCATTAATTATCTGTTAGTTCTGTATTTGGCTCTTTTGCAAATTTCGAAGCTTCCTTATACATATCTTCTGCATCTTTTCGGTTTTTGCTTTCCGGGAATTCAGTTATAAATGAATAATACTCGTCAATGGTATCCTGATACCGTTCAACTTGTTTGGCCAGCACACTCTTGGCAGCCAACATGTATTTGGATTTCAAAAGTTTGAACATGATCTCTTCCCGGTATTTGGAGTCGGGATAGTCAATAAGACAATTGTTCAGGGCCACAATGGAAGCCTTGTAATTGTCGAGATTGTAATACAACTGCGCTGAAATGTACTCTTTCTCCATCAGCTTTTCTTTCAACTCATCAATAATACGTATGCAGTCATTTACCCTGTTGCTTTTCGGGTAACGGATCATGTAAAGTTTAAAGGCATCCAGTGCGCTGAGCGTATTGGACTGATCCAACTCCGGACGGGGAGATTGCATATAGTAACAGTAAGCTTCCATATAGGCAGCCTCTTCAATGAATTTACTGTTACCATACATTTTCACGAAATTATTGAAATAATGTCCGGCTATGATGAAGTCATTCAGTTTATACTGAGTCATGGCCTGAAAATAGTAAACCGAATCCGCCTTTCTTGTACCACGCGTTAACGGGGCCAGCTGATCAAAAAGGGTTCCGGCTTTGACATAATCACCCTTGTTATAAAAGTAAAATGCTTTCGTGTATTTCAGATCAACATCTTCACTTTTGAGAATTTTTTCATATTGTGAGCAGGAAATAGCAGAGATTACTGCACACAAAACCATGAAGGCTATATATATACGTTTTCCAAGCATCGCGCAAAGTTACAATTTTTTAATTGAATACAATTTTTTCACTTTCTTTTTATGGGTTAAATGCCCATGATTATGAATTTTTAACGCTTGCAAACAGGTGATTGTTGTCACCACCCTGGAATTTTGTGCCAGCCAGTCATGTTGCAACAGGATCTGCAGGAATTATTGAATTCGACACTTGAATGTTATCCAAAAAAAATTACTTTTGCTGAGCATTTTTATTAACTAAATTTCTTTTTATCGTGGATATATTTGACAAGATTAAAAAGAGCAGAGGTCCCCTGGGTCAGTACCAGCAGATAGCTCATGGATATTTCATGTTTCCCAAACTCGAAGGTGAAATAGGGCCCCGCATGAAGTTCAGAGGCAAAGAAGTGTTGAACTGGAGCCTTAACAATTACCTCGGGCTTGCCAATCTTCCTGAGGTTCGTCAGGCTGACGCCGATGGTGCCAAAGAATATGGCATGGCTTATCCTATGGGTGCCCGCATGATGTCGGGTCAAACCAGCAAACACGAGGAGCTGGAAAACCAACTGGCCGAATTTGTTGGCAAGGAGGATGCATTCCTGCTGAATTACGGTTACCAGGGTATGATTTCCATTATCGATTCGGTACTTGGAAGAAATGATG
>CAYVBH010000143.1:0-9836 GCA_964449015.1 uncultured Bacteroidales bacterium | reverse complement strand
TATTTTTCCACTGGAACTTTGCCAGAGACCGTGATAGATTTGAACTTCTTAATGGTATCTGGTTTCTCACCCATTTTCCCACCTTCTGGCTCATCAACAGGACGTGTTCCTCTATCTCCTTCTGGAATTTCCCCATCCATCTTAGCTGGGTCAGCAATCGCTATGGTTGGTTTCAGGCTTTTGTCAAGTAGATAATATGAATTGTTGGTCACTTCAAAATATGGTACGGATTCTTTGTAATATACATGGGTAAATTCCTTACCATCCCCTGATGCAATACAGAAATCACCATTAGTGCAATACCTAAGAAGACTTGTTTGAATCGCACTTACCCCAGATATCATTGGTTTGTCATCAAATCTTATGAATGCTTCATACACATCTTTTGTTTTAATCGGATTCTCGACAGTTGGCAGTAAATTATTTGAACGAAGAATGCCCAGTCCGACCGAATCCAAGAGCCATTCTTCTTCTTTTAATGCTGCAATGATGTAGTTATTCACCTGACTGTCCATGCTATCTTTAAACTGCTTTAAAAGCAGTTTTTCGAAGCCATTCTTTACCGAATGCTTTACTACAATAGAATATGCTGCCACCAAAGATTTATCACTATCATTTGATGATTCTTTTATTCTGCGGTCAACGTCTTCTTTCTGGTCTTTCTCCAACTGACTTGCATAATCGCTTCGTATTTTGGAGCAAGAGATATATTCACGAACATCAGATTGAAGTTTACCATAAGTTACCTCGGAACAAACAAGGAAGAGCATTGTATTTCGATATATCCTCTCGTTGTTTCCCTTTTTGGTTGCAATTTTTTCTATAACAGGCTTGGTATTCCCATTTAGCTGGTCTGGATTTGCCAGAAACTTGGGATGCAGAATTACAAGTGTTGGTTTCTGCTGTTCTGGAATATCTTCAGATGGATTAACAAGGACATTAAAAAGCTGAATTCCTCTTGACTTTTCATTAAGTCTTCTGATTATGTCTGTTTCAATGTCAGGATTTGTTACATCACCTTTTGCTTGGTTAATCAGGATATTTATGTTTGGCTTTGTGTGAAACCAATATCTCTTAAATCCACTTGGTGGGTAGTGAAGATATGCAGTGCCTGCCTCAAGTAGGTCAAGTGCGGTATGAATGTTGTGATGGCTAAATGAATTTGGCTTTACAACTGATAACTTGAGTTCCTGAACGCTCGTCCCCTTATTTGGACCAGTACTTCCAAAACTCCCAAGCAAAATAGTAGCTGCCAGTCCTTCAGCCAAATTATAATCACCCAACTCTTTTTTTGATTTATCAATACGAAAGGCGTTTGAACTTTGTCCCGATACATCAGCCGTTATGACAGCATCATAACCATTCCCATAAAGTTTTTTTAGTTGCCCTGAAAGAGCATCGAGATTGGCAAAGTTCACATCCGATGTATGGATTAACGCATTCGTTCCTGTAAGTGATTCTTGTCTTCTCCATAGGTCTGTGACAATGGATGCCAATAATCTCAATACCCCTCTGGTTCTTTGGAAATTGTGGTTGCTTGCCCATTTGATGCGAAACACATCAATTAATTCTGGATGAAATGGATATGACTTCTTGATGCGTTCCTTATATTCTGAGCGAGGTGCATAATCTGGTACTTCAGTTTTCAATTCATTATAAAGTTCAGAGTACTTACTTACCACATTATTAATTACATCTGATGAACCAATATTTTCGAATAACCTATAACGTATAACTTCAAAAATTTCCTCGTCAGCTACTGGTTTTGTATCTGCTCCAACTCTTCCAAGTCTACTTGAAAGGCTATTAAGAATTTGTGCTGCTCTTTCTGAATTAGCTACTTCTTCAACTGATGCAGGAAGAGTTGCTACCACAACACAATTATTCATACTTGCAACAGTTTCAGATAATTCCTGAATAAATGATACTGTTTGGTCTGAAAGTGTTGTAACGCCTACCTGTATTCCTGATGCAACTACACAATAATCTGCTAATTCATCCAAGAGGATAAGGGCGTTTTTCGTCTTTTTCAATACCTTATTAAAAAGACCAATAGGTGCAGTTTGGTTTTCATCGTTTGGTCTAATTACTTCGTAGCCTTCACTTCCTGCTAATTGATATGCTAATTCTCCCCATAAGGTGCGAATAGTAAATCCTTCTTCCACTACTCTTCCTTGAGTTGGATTATTAGTTCTATTTGTAAAAACAGCAACTGAAGCATTTTCAAAATCTGGTCTGCCGATATAATCCAACAGGCTCTCCGTATGCAGCAAATTGCCAAGTTTCTTGCCTGACTTCGCAATGTGATAGAGTGAGATTAATGTGTGTGTCTTTCCACCCCCGAAACCTGTTTGCAGAGAAATTACCCTGTTTTCGGCATCTTCCTCACCATTTAAGCCTTTTATAACCCTCTTTGCTATGTTTTTCAGACCTTCTGTGAAATATGTCTTGGAAAAGAATACACTCGGATTCTGGTACACTTCTCGTCCATGACCAAGGACAACTTCAGCAAGATTTGCTGCAAAAACAGATTCATCGAGATTACCTTGGCGTATATCGAGATGTGGTGTTACATTTTTAAACCAAGGCACTAATCCAGATATCGGCTTTGTCTCGTGAGCAAAAGTTTCAATTACTTCACCTTTTTGAAGCCGTTCAATCTCAATTTTTAATTCTTTCAATTTTAAAATGTTGGCAATATCAACCATATTATCAAATGCCCTTCGTATATCACGTTCCTCTACTTCCTGAAAATGATTGCATTTATGCCTGACATCAGCTATTTCCTGCAACCATGTTGGGAGTTTGCTTGTATCCTTACCAAAATCTGGCTTTAGTAATTCTTTATACTTTATTGCAAATGATTTCAGATGATGAAAATCAATCAGATTAACAGGTGGAGTTCCATTCCCAATGCCCAAATCCCAATTCTCCTTTTGTGCATCACTTAATGCTTCATAAAACCATTTATCCCATTTATCACCAGCCTTTTCAGTAAGTCTTAATACAATGTATGGTCTGAAGGCTTCAATGAACAAACCAAGTGCTTTAAAAAGTGATTCTTTTGTCATTTCAATATGATATTAAAACAGTTGACCTTGTGCTCCAGTAGACTGTTGCAAATTTTTACTTTCTCGAATTAGGCTTTCTTTATTTAACAAAAGACCAGAAGCCTGTTTATAGTCATCACTACCCTGCGGTAGGATTTCGCATAGTGATGTAATTACACGCCAAAATGAGTTATCTGGAGAGGTGGCAACTTTTGCTATGTATTCCAGTAAAACAATTCTATTTGCTCCTTCATAAATGGACATTGCTTTGTGTACGTTATCTATAATAAAACTATGTGTTCCCTCTCCAATTTTTTGGTTAATTGATAATCTATCCTTATATCCCGCCAGTAATTGTTTAGTGCCATTTCTTATGAATAAATTATGAGCAAACAATTCCGACACATTGATATTTAGTCCTACTCTTGAGAATTTTGCGGCATCATCAAAGTCACTTTCAGTAAAACCATTTAATTGTAACCATCCGATATAAAATTTCGTAAAATCATCACCATTAAATCCTTTTAACAAGGCATTAAATGCGGTTTCTTTAGCTAATTCCAATAATTCAGCAACAGAAATAGTGCTCCCGTCTGATTTTTCGACTCTTTCATATTCACCAAAAACACTCACGGCTTTACCAAAACAAGCAGTCAATAAATCTGCTCCACGGAATCCAAGACTATAGAGTGACGATATCTCTTCAGAAACAGTAGTTTGGATAGATTCTTTAATAATTCTATATTCTCCAATGCCAGTCCTTTTAACTGGCTTACATGACACCGTAACAGATGATGTGAGTGCAGCACTTGCTAATGCTAATGTTCTATTAACCATTTCCGTATCTATTGACCAACTTCCTGTTATATTCATTCTTGCGCCCAATATAGAATTGCAAAGCGTTGTCCACGCTTCAGTGGTTTGGTGAGCAAACATTATGCTAACTATATCTCTTGTTTGAAACTCTATTGCATCGAAGATTTCTAACAGTTTATTTTCGAAATGTTTTTTTGCTAAATCTTTACTATTATTATGGTGATGTCTCAATGCAGTACATTCATCACTTTTGGGAGTTTGAGGAATCGCAAAGTTTAAAGGGAATGTATCTCCTAATGATTTTTTAAGCCAGCAATAGAAGAAATCTGATAAATCAGCGTAAGCAATAGCATCATAATAAGGTGGGTCAGTTATTACGGCAGTCAATGATTTTTCTTTAAATTGATTCTTTTCTCCACTTGATGCATGATTACAAATAGAGGGGAATTCAGTATGCGATTCTGAACCAATGTATCTCGTTATCCATTCCAATTGATTTAATGCACTTCCAGTACTATTACAAAATGGATTTGATTCAGGGTAATCAAAAACAAAGGGTATTGCTTGTTTGCTAAATGGTGGGGTAACTGTTTCACGACCGATTGCCCATCTGCCAAAAGCAGTATTTACAGGTAGTAACCTATCAAGAAATACTGCCAAATATGAAATTATTGCATTTTTATAGTCATCGTCAAAATTAATACTCTCCTTTATTTGAGTGAGTTTTTGATGAATAGTATCAAGAAAATAGAATTGTCTATTTGAGAATAGTTCTGACCATTTTGTTAATCCCCAAGCAATTACTGAGCCACCAGTGAATGCTTGTGGCAATGTCTCCGAAAAACGATTTATTGTAATTACATTTTGAGAAATGACTTGATTTTCCGTGTTATTTGGCAGTCTATAATGTTTACCATTTTTCTTTTCCTCAATTACAGCTACTAATTTTTCCGATATTTCTCCTGAAATGAATTGCTTTCTTATTGTATCAGCATCAGTAATATTTTTACAAATTGGGCAGATTAAATTACCTTTATCATTCCAACCGTCAATATTGCATGTCCCATTTTTTATTTGGAAGGAGATTTCCTTGTCATGTATCACTGGACTTAGAAATACTTTTTTTGTGGTTGTATTCGCTAAATAGAATTGTTTCAATAACGGAACTTTGGCTCTGCAACTTGGATTACTGCATGTTCCAACTCTTATCCAGTAATAAGCAATAGGTTTATTTCCGTTTTCATCAGTAGGATATAAATGTCCAACCTCTTTTTCTGTTTCTGAGAGTAACTTTTTTGCAAAATACTCAACATCAAAAACTAATCTGTTGTCTATATAGACTCCAACAGTTCTTCCATCTTTAACTATCTTATTTTCATTTGGAACGGAATCAAATTCAACTTCTCCATATAAATTGACGAATTCTGACTTACTATATTTGATAGGTTTGCCATATTTTTGGGCAAATTCTACACTTACCTTTTGTATTATATGAGCTACTGGATTTATATCATTCCCGAAACTTTTACAACCCAATCTTGATGATTCTAAGGGAATTGCACCACCCCCAGCAAATGGGTCGAATACGGTCGGCATTTTTTCATGGTAAGCAAAAATTGCTCGCTCCAGCCTTTTTTCTTTTAAAATTATTCCATCATTTCTATTGTGCCTATCCAAAGTATCGTAAAGTTCTTTTTCAGCATCTTTAATAGCATTATAGTAGGTTTCATACTGATTAAGAAGAGTTACCCCATCTTTTCCACTATCCGCATTCTGTGCTACCCAAATAAGTTTCCGTGCTTTTCCAATTATCTCATTATTGTTCTTATTATCCCATTTGATTAAACTTTCATCACTTAACAGGTATTTGGCATCTGTACTTAAACCTTGCTTTTCATTAATGATGTATTTGTCAGAAAATTTCCCAATAAACATCATTAGTCGATTCCGCAAGTTGTCATCCATTTTATCTACCGATGCCGTATACGGTATGTCATTATAGGGTTTATATGGGTCTCCCA
Organism: uncultured Bacteroidales bacterium; assembly: GCA_964449015.1. Classification (GTDB taxonomy): domain Bacteria; phylum Bacteroidota; class Bacteroidia; order Bacteroidales; family UBA10428; genus UBA5072. Next base: position 3,949 of record CAYVBH010000143.1, on the reverse strand, counting down.
AATTGTTTTTTGCGCCTAAAATGATTTCTACAGCATCTTTAAATGATTGTGGGCAGTTTTTATCCAAAGGGTCAGGAACTAAACTGGCAAAAACAACTGCACGACATACTGGAAGTGGTCTTCTTGCCCACCAAAGATGTAATGTAGAGATATGACCATGTCTTATTGATTTATCACGAACACTTTCAGCCGATATTTCTTTTATCGGCATAGCTACCTCAATTAATTTCTTACAATCCAACATTTTATGCTTTAATTATCAAGTAATCAAATTTCTGTAAAATGAGTTTCTTCCTTTCTTCAACAAACGCCTCAAAATTCTCAATCTTCCAAAGATTTTTGTCTCTGGGAATTAAATGAAGGTAGAGATATTCATCTGACTTGTCAGCGAACCATATTTCAGGTAAGATATCCGTTTTTCCACCAGAACCATTCTCAACGGCTGTTAGAAGCATTAAATTTCCAATTTGGTCACGGTCTTGCCATTTATATTTCATGATGTTTAATCTTCCTGTTTCTGGATTTGGAAGTTTTTGCTGCTTTAATACTGATTGGGGAAATATATGGTCTACCGCAGGATAATTGTTTTGAAGTGTTGGCTGGTAGTTAAATCCATACCAGAGATTAAAGAATAAATGCAACTCCTTTTTCCAGTAGTTCAATCCTAATATTGTGTCTTTGGATAGTTCAAGACTGCGATTGACCTCACGTATTGCTCCAAATACGTTGTTTAAAAGAAAATTTTGGTCTTCATTAATCTGCTTCACTATTTTATCTAAAAGATTATCTGGAGTACCACCGAATGAGCCTGTCAGTGATGTTCTTATCAAGTATTTGTCATAATCTTTGTAGCCATTTGCCCATTTGTTTGAATAGTGGTAAGCGAAATAGATTAATGGTATAAGACTTAAATATGAAGGAATAGTTTTATCAGTTTTCAGAAACGTATTACCATAAACATAGTCTTTGACTGTTTTGATAGCTTTTGTTATGGCATCCCATTTGTCTAAAATACCCTGTCTTACTTTATCATCACGTAACTTATCAACATTATATCGTGCTCCCTGATTTAAAAGAACTAAGCAGGTTTTAATTATAAAATCACGTGTAAACTTATACCCTGTTTTGTTAAGCACGTCCAGTAATTCGTACATGTTTTCATCAGCCTCTTCCCAACTATTAATTAAAAGAGAAAACATCAGGTCTGATTTATTCAGTGTTGTACCACCAGAGTTGGCTCTAATGAAAATCTCAACAATATCGTCATCGGTGTATGCCTCAGCACGGTCAACACAATCAATTATCTGATAAGCGATATGTTCCTGTGTGCAGAAAACATTGCGAATTAATTCAATATTTTCTTGAATTCTGTCATCTTTTTCATCATCAAGTTTATCTGTAGCATTTGCAAGTATGTCTTTCTTAATGTCTCTACTTTTTTTATCTGAGGACACAATTTGCTTAAATTTAATCCAAGGGAAGATGGCTGTTTTATCCATAAAAGAGAAATCATATCGCATATCTTCGGGAGATTTTAAATCACCACTCAGAATATTGAAATATAACTCCTTCCCATTATAACTACCATTTAATCCGATTAACAAACTCTGAATACGTTGTTGACCATCCAAAACAAGCATTTTGGGATTTCCGTTTTCAGGGACATAATAATCCGTAATTTTGATGGAGTCCTTCCAAGTATCGATAAATTTTCGATGTTTGATATCACTCTTAGTACGCCAGACAAGGAAACTACCAATAGGATATTCTCTTAAAATTGAATCGTATAATCGTTCAATCTGTTCTTCGCTCCAAACAAAATGCCTTTGGATGTTGGGCAACCAGAAGCCACCAAGGTATTCCTTGTTATTTATGTATGAAACAAATTTTCGTATTGTTTCTTTCTGATTGGTCATAATTCAAATGATTTTAGTTTTCCATTCTTCCATTGGAAGAAAATATTGAACACCTTTTGATTTCAATTCAAATTTTAACGTATTAGCTGGATTCTGAATACGGTATAATTGTGGAATCGTTTTGCAATCCATAACCATATATAACCATGCTGCATCCCCTAACTGAGCCAACCTGTTCATTTCATTTTCTGAAAGCATAACTCCGCCTTCAGCACTTCGTCCTTTTACTTCAATATAACGCTTAAATTCATCTGGACTGGTTGAACGAATATCATAACCTTCATTGTTTTTTGACACATCTTCAGGTCTCCATCCATCTTCAATTTCATATTTCATTGCCACATCCATTGCAATCGCTTCAACTTCATCATCTCTGCTCATCCCATATGCGTTATGGTATTCAACTTGAGACAGTGGCACGACATAAGCACATCCAAGCACTTCTGGTGCTTTTGGTGATAATTGCGCCATAAGGTCAAGGTTGTCCAAACGACTTCTTTTCTTGGCAATTAATTCATTAATTCGTTCCTGCTTTTTCAATATTTTTTCCTGTGCTTTCATGTCTCCAATCAGTACTTTACCCTGCAGTTCCTGAATATCAATCTGCATGTCCATTATGACGTGAGTAAAAGCAGTTTCCAGATAATCTTTTCTCCTTTCAGTATCATCTGATACTCGTTTCTTCGTTTCTTCAAACTGGTTAAGCGTTATGGCTTCGAAACTCCACGCTACAACGGCATCCTGATTAATAACTTCTGGTGGTTCAATTGGCTTTGTGAACATTGCAGGTGGATGCAAATCAATAAACTTAGCAGGTGAGGTGATTTGAAAATCGGCATTGTTTGATTTCTGCACAAGCATAAGCCTTTCATCAGCAACGCTGTCAGTATCCTTATGCGGTCGGTTGTCGGTAATTTGGGATTTTACAAAAAATGCGAAATAGTCTTCCTTATCGATAGGTGAGATTAGAACTGTGCCTTTCAGCATGTCTTCCCGATATAAGCTGCGGATTACTTTTACAAGGCTATCAAATACTGGATTACTTGGATTAATGTAATGCACCTTCCCCAAGTCACCGATGTTTAAATATTCGAGGAAAACCTGTTTATCAAAGCAGAATTGTATTTGTCTTATTGTGTCAGCGAAGATGTTGTAATCATGCCTTAAAGTTTGAGCCAGCACATCAGGCAGTTTATCAATCCTATAGATGGATTTCCTGATTTCCGTGAATTCGCCACCAATATGCCTAAATGCTTTCTCGAAAAACAAACGGATATAAATTGGCTGCAAACGCTTTTCATCAGAATGCTCTTTTAGTATACGAGCGTCTTTAAAATCAATTGAACTATGCGCCAGCTTTTCTTTCTGTTCTGTTATTTTTTCCTTGAATTGTGCTTTTAATTGCTCGTCATCTTGGGCAAGGAATTCGTCCAATTTACTTTGTTTTCCAGCAAATACTGAATTCATAACTTCGTCCAAGCCAACATCTGCTAAGACGTCTTGAATAACATCATAAACCCTGTCATCTCCCATGCTGTCACGAATGACGTCAAGTTTGGTGAGAAGCGTTTCAAGAACCCTGCCTTCTCTGGTGTTGCTTGCTACCACATTGAAAACCATAACATCTTCCTTCTGACCAAACCTATGAATCCTACCCATTCGCTGTTCAAGTCTGTTTGGATTCCAAGGGATGTCCCAGTTGATTAGTAATCTGCAGAATTGAAGGTTAATCCCTTCTCCTGCTGCATCTGTGGCAATTAAAATTTGAGCATCAGGTGTAGCAAACTTCCATTGTGCTTCCCTTCTTTCATCAACCGTTTTACCGCCATGTATGGTCACAATTTTATAACCACCACTCTTTGAAAGCCTTTCTTCGAGATAAATTAATGTGTCTTTGTGCTCGGTGAAGATTACAAGTTTTTCGCCATCAATTACTTTTTGTGAAATCAACAGCTTCTGAAGTTCTTTGAATTTCTGCTCTTCCTGATATCTTTTGTACAGGCTATCAGCCATATCGAACAGCCTTTTTACTT
>CAYVBH010000142.1:0-9916 GCA_964449015.1 uncultured Bacteroidales bacterium | reverse complement strand
GGCTATCAATACAATGGAAAGCACCACACCCAGGATCAGGAAGGTGGTTTGCAGTGTGTCAGTATATACTATGGTGCGGATGCCCCCTTTAAAGGAATACACATAGATAAGCGCAATTGTGATGATGACTGTTAACCAGAATGGCACGCCCATTTTGGAAAGGATAAATCCGTCGACTACCAGTGCTACCAGGTAGAGCCGGAAAGATGATCCTATCACGCGGGAGAGAATGAAGAAAGCAGCGCCGGTTTTATAGCTGAAAAGGCCCAGGCGGCTATTCAGGTATACATATATCGAAGAGAGGTTCATTCGATAATATAAAGGTAACAGCACATTGGCAATGATGATGTAACCGACAAAGAAACCGAACACCATCTGAAGGTATGAAAAAGAGCTTGCGCCTACCTCTCCGGGAACAGAAATAAAGGTGACACCTGATATGGAAGCCCCGATCATTCCGTAACCGACAAGCAGCCAGGGCGATTTCCGGTTACCGACGAAGAAAGAGGCATTGTCGGCTCCGCGGCTGGTAATCACCGAAATGATGATCAGGAGTGTGAAATAGGAAACAACGATGGTGAGTAATATCCAGGGATTCATTACAGCTGTGATTTAACTGATGATGCAAGGATAGTAAAAACATTCAACCTGAAAAACAGTTGCCGAATAAAAGATTAATTTTGCCTGGTTTCAAAATAAAACCGAGTTATAAAACAGGTCGGGCCATGAATTTTAACTATTCCTCCAAATTGCTAGAAAGCGCGGTGAATGAATTTGCAACCCTGCCCGGAATCGGGCACAAAACTGCACTCCGGCTTGTGTTGCACCTGTTGAGGCTGGACAAATCAGCATTGGAAAACTTTGGTTCCACTCTCATCAAATTAGCTTCCGATCTGAAGTTTTGCAGGATTTGCGGTAACATTTGCGATGTTGACACATGCCCGGTTTGTGTGGATCAAAAGCGTGATCATGCCACTATTTGTGTGGTTGAAAATATCAAGGACATCATGGTAATTGAGAACACGCAACAATATCATGGTGTGTATCATGTGCTGGGTGGCATCATATCACCCATGGACGGAATGGGTCCCGCTGATCTAAACATCAACAGTCTGGAGGAAAGAGTAAGGGAAGGAACAATTAAAGAGGTGATCCTGGCATTGAGTGCCACCATGGAAGGCGATACAACCAATTTTTACCTTTACAGGAGGCTGAATTCGTATAACCTGGTATTTTCGACCCTGGCCCGTGGTGTTTCTATCGGTGATGAACTGGAATATACCGATGAAGTCACCCTGGGAAGATCACTGGTGAACAGGATTCCCTTTAGTGCTTCTTCTTGATGTTTACCTTGGCGGCCATGGCTGCCCCGATAATTCCCGCATCATTCAGGAACCGGGCCGGTACGATTTTGGCTTTCAGGTTGAACTGGTCTTTGAACTGATCGAGTTTTTTACTGGCTCCGCCTCCCAGGATGATCAATTCGGGCCAGGTGAGAAATTCAATATGTGAAAGGTATTCATTGAGTCGTTTGCCCCAGGCAGTCCAGTCAAGATTTTCCTTCTTTCTGGTAGCATCAGAGGTGTAAGCTTCGGCATCCATACCTTTGAACTCAACATGTCCGAATTCAGTATTCGGATAAAGCTTGCCTTTGACAAACAGGGAAGAACCGATTCCTGTACCAATGGTAAGCACAACAACAGCACCTTTGAAGCCTGCTCCGGCTCCAAGTTTTACTTCTGCCAAACCGGCAGCATCGGCATCATTGATTACCCAAACCGGTAATTTGGTCGCTTCACTAAAAAGCTTACCTGCATCGGTATTGATCCAGCTCTTATCTATGTTGGCGGCAGTTTTCACTACACCATTCTGAACTACGGCAGGAAAACCACATCCGATGGGACCTTTCCATTTAAAATGTTTTACCATCTCCTTGATGGTTTTTGCAACATTTTTTGGATTAGAGGGGGCAGGTGTTGGGATGCGGAACCTTTCATCCAGTAACTTTCCTGTCTTTACGTCAACAGGAGCACCTTTAATTCCGGATCCTCCAATATCAATACCAAGGATTTTCTTTGTGTTCATATGGTTTAGCTTTATCACCTGCAAGTTATTAAAAAAAACAAAACCCTGATGTGTTCTGCTATTGTTTCTGGTTTTCCTGTTTACAACTTTTCGTCAAGGTTCATATGTTATTCCGATAAAATTCATACTTTGGTGAAATATTGTGCAACACCATGGAGCTGCTGATGCCCTGGTTGTTCACCATTGGAGAGAAAAAAAGAGATGACCTGATGGACAAATACATTGCCGAACTGCTTGATAATAATCTTCGGGTGATCATTCCCGAACTGGGAGCTTTTATCCTCAAGCAAAAAGAGCCCAAGGTTGTTGTATTCAATGAGTCCCTGAAATACGACGACGGGTTGCTGATCGATTATATGATGAAATGTGAAAACATTGACCGTGAAATTGCCCAGCAGCAGTTGTCCGATTTCCTTACCGGCGTTAACAAAGCCCTTGAGTCAAAGAACATTTTTAATATTGAAGGACTTGGTTCCATGCGTAAAGACTTTAATGGCAAAATTATTTTTTCAGCCAGCAACGGAAATGGTAAACCTGACCTTGCAGATCTCATCACAGAGGAACCTGTTATACAGCTCGAGGAAGAACCTGCCCTTGAAAAGACGGTAATTAAAAAGACCAAAAATGTGATTGCATCAGATGAGAAAAAAGAGATGGAACCGGAAAAAGTGAAAGCTGTTCATGAAACAGGTGAACCGGTGCGGCAGGTTGTTGAGCCAGAAACTAAAAGGGAGGCACCGGTTGAAGCACAAGCGGGAAGAATAACACCCGGCAATACCGGTTTTTATTCTTCGAGGCAGGTTATTCGTTGGCTGCTTATCATTCTATTGGTGAATTCTGCTGTTATTGCGTTTTTCATTTTCAAGGGCAAAGCCCGCCCTGATGTAAAACCTGAACCACAGTCGTTTTTCGTTTCTGATTCCTTGTTTGATCAGCTTTCTGACTCAGTTAGAATGGCAGTGGCCGATACTTCGCTGGTATTTGCAGAAATTCCCGGAGCAGTTGTTGCTGACAGCCTGATTGATGAAAACCTGCGTTATTATATAGTAGCCGGTTGCTTCAGGGATGAAATCAATGCCGATGAACTGGTTAAATCATTGAATGATGTGGGTTTCAAAGCTGAAAAGTTTGGCAGGATCGGCAATTTGTACGCCGTGTCTTTTGCATCATTTGACGACAAGGAGCCTGCTGTAAAAGAGCTACAAAGAATCCGCAAGGAAATTCACCCCGATGCCTGGTTGACCAGGTTTTAACAACGGATTATTACAAACAATAAAACCATAAAAATGAAAAGAACACTTATAGCATGCCTGGTGCTTGTATTGGCTGCAATGCAGACACCCTTGGCGGCACAACCCGCCACCATTGTGTTGAATGCTGATTTGACAAAAGATACCATCAGTCGGCATATTTACGGACATTTTTCAGAGCACCTGGGACATTGTATCTATGGCGGAATCTGGGTGGGTGAGAACTCCACCATACCCAATACCAGGGGCATCCGGAACGATGTGGTTGCTGCTCTGAAAAGGCTGCAAATTCCCAACCTGCGTTGGCCGGGTGGCTGCTTTGCTGATGAGTATCACTGGATGGACGGCATTGGTCCCCGTGAAAACAGGCCCAAAATGATCAATACACACTGGGGCGGGGTAGTGGAAGATAACAGTTTTGGAACACATGAATTTCTGGATCTTTGCGAGCAAGTAGGTACTGAGCCATATATTTGTGGAAACCTCGGCAGCGGATCCGTTGAAGAAATGTCTAAATGGGTTGAGTATATAACATTTGATGGCAAAAGTCCGATGGCCGACCTGAGGAGACAAAACGGCAGGGATAAACCATGGAAGGTGAAATTCTGGGGAGTTGGTAACGAAAACTGGGGATGTGGTGGCAACATGACAGCTGAGTTTTACGCCGACCAGTATAAGCGCTATGCCACTTATGCCAGGAACTATGGTAACAACAGGTTATATAAGATTGCCGGCGGACCCAGTTCGGGTGATTATCACTGGACAGAAACGCTGATGAAGAATGTACCCCTGAGCCTGATGAACGGACTGTCACTGCATCATTACACCATTACCCATAACTGGACATACAAGGGCTCTGCCACCCAATTCACCGAAGAGGAATTTTTTAGCACGATAAGGAGCACGCTGGTAATGGACGAATATGTTACGAGACATTCCACCGTTATGGATCAATATGATCCCCAAAAGAATGTCGGGCTGATCGTGGATGAGTGGGGCGCCTGGTTTGACGTGGAGCCCGGAACCAACCCAGGTTTCCTTTTTCAGCAGAACACCATGCGTGATGCTCTGGTAGCTGGTATTAACCTGAATATTTTCAACAACCATGCCGACCGGGTTAAAATTGCCAATATTGCCCAGATGGTGAATGTGCTTCAGGCCATTATTTTCACCGAAGGTGAAAAAATGGTGCTCACACCTACCTACTATGTCTTTGAGATGTACAAGGTGCACATGGATGCCGCTCTCATTCCGGTTACCTTCAAATCGCCCGAATACACGCTGAATGGGGAATCTGTTCCGGCAGTTTCGGCTTCAGCATCGCGCGATAAAGCCGGAAAGGTTCATGTAACACTTACAAATGCCGATCCGCATAAGGAGATTGAACTGAATCTGGAACTTCGGGCATATAAGCCTGCAGGCATTTCAGGAACGGTGCTTACGGCAAAAGAGTTGTCACAGCACAATACCTTTGACAACCCAGAAGTAGTGAAATCGATTCCTTTTAAAGGATTTAAACTGAACAAGGAAACGATAAATGTAAAATTACCGGCGGCTTCGGTGGTGATGCTGGAGTTGTAAAGGATTTAAATCAAATGAGCGAAGTTGAGCGTAGTCTCCTGACTACGCTCAATTGTGGTATATAATAAATGTATTGATTCATAGTAAGTTAAGACTTCTTTAAGATTGATCTTGGAATTGCTTTGCTTTTAGAATGTGAAATACTTCTTTGGCCTTAGTCCATTTTCTTTGCCCTGAAAGGGCCTAAGCATTAGGATAGGGCAACGCCCTATCTGACGTTAAGTGTGTAGAATAATCGCCCTGTAAGGGCATAAGCATATTTCCCATGTCGCAATCATTATCTAAGGTTTATGTGCATATAACTTTTAGCACAAAGAACATGCAACCTTTCATTGACGACACAATAGAAAATTCTCTCCTTGAATATATAGGAGGAACATGTAAAGGCGTAGATTGTAATCCGATTAAAGTTGGCGGATACCATGATCATGTTCACATATTGTGTCAGCTGTCAAGAAAAATAACACAAATGAAATTATTAGAGGAAATCAAGAAACAGTCCTCAAAATGGATCAAGACAAAAGGCACAACATATTCAAACTTTTATTGGCAGGATGGGTATGGTATCTTTTCTGTAAACCCTACAGAAATTGATGTAGTTGTTGCATATATAGCCAACCAACACGAACATCATAAAAAAATAACCTTCAAGGATGAATTGCGGGCATTTCTTAAAAAGTATAAAGTTGATTATGATGAGCGGTACGTTTGGGACTGAAATCCATGCTATCGCCCTTACAGGGCTTTTGGTGATTAACGATAACTAAGATAGGGCGTTGCCCTATCCTGTTGCTGTTGCCCTTTCAGGGCATCTTTGAAATCCTGAAGGCTATGCCGCTAGTGTAGGATAACGTTGATTTTTAGCACAGGTGGTATGAGTACATGTTTATTAAAACCTATAAAATCAACCTTGGCTTAATAATTATTATTATGAAAATCAGACTTTTCAGACTGTCGATACCAGGTTAATAAGTTCCTCCGGTGCAACCTTTACCTGTTCGCCGGTTGTCATATTTTTTACGGTAAGCTGTCCTTCCCTGATCTCATTTTCACCTGCCAGCACTACATACTGCACTTTTCGGGCATCGGCGTATGACAGCTGCTTTTTCAGTTTGGCGGCTTCGGGATAGAGCTCGGCGGCAATGCCTGCTGTGCGGAGTTTGTTCAACAGATTGAGACAGAACAGCGCTTCTTTTTCACCAAAATTGACAAGCAATACCCGTGCCGTCTCTGCAGTTTTGGAGGGGAACAGCATCATCTGCTCCATCACATCATAGATCCGGTCGGCACCAAAAGAAATGCCTACGCCCGAGATATCTTTTAAGCCGAATATTCCGGTAAGGTCGTCATACCTGCCGCCGCCACAAATGCTTCCGATCTCCACATCGAGTGCTTTTACCTCGATGATTGTTCCAGTGTAATAATTCAATCCGCGGGCCAGGGAAATATCAATTTCAATTTCCGATTTCAAGTCAAGTTTGTTGAGCATCGAGATCAGCGTTTCGGTTTCTTCTATCCCCCTGATGCCGGACTGGCTTATATGAAGCAGTTTCTTAAGGTCGGTCAGCTTCTCGGAATTGTTGCCTTTGATGGCAAAAACGGGTTCCAGTTTGTATATAGCCTGAACGCTCACACCTTTATTCTGTAATTCCTGGTTCACGGCTTCAGCGCCAATTTTCTCGAGCTTGTCAATAGCTACTGTAATATCGGTGATTTTGTCGGGTTGCCCGATATAATCTGCTATTCCTGACAATATTTTCCGGTTGTTCAGCTTGATTTTCACCCTGATGCCCAGGCGGGTGAATACTTCATCAATGATCTGAACCAGGTCGGCTTCATTCAGCAGGGAGTTGCTGCCTATGACATCGGCATCGCACTGGAAGAATTCGCGGTATCGTCCTTTCTGTGGCCGGTCGGCACGCCATACCGGTTGTACCTGATAGCGTTTAAAAGGAAATTCAATCTCATGCTGGTGCTGTACCACAAAGCGGGCAAAGGGAACGGTAAGATCGTAACGCAAGCCTTTTTCGCAAAACTTAAGAGATGCGGCATTTGCGCCTAGGGTATGCAAATCCGATGTATTGATGTTTTCCAGGAAATCGCCTGAATTGAGAATTTTGAACAGCAGTTTGTCCCCTTCTTCGCCGTATTTGCCCAGCAGCGTGTCAAGGTTTTCCATAGCCGGCGTTTCAATCTGGGCGTATCCGTGCAAAAGGAAGACGTCTTTAATGGTGTTGAATATGTAATTCCGGCGCGATGTTTCAACCGGTCCGAAATCGCGTGTACCTTTTGGTATTGATGGTTTCTGAATGGCCATTAAGATATATTTAATTATGTATTGCTAAACATGAAGTAGTTGGCAGACGCAAAGTAAACAACAATTTTTGCAAATGACAAAAGAATGAGGTTGCCTCAAAAGGTATGTGATACGTCATTGCGAGGGAGGTACGACCGAAGCAATCTGTTCATTTGCAATAGATTGCTTCACTTCGTTCGCAATGACACTCGACCTCCACGGTCTTTTGAGAAAACATACCAGGCCTTATACCCCGATCTTTTCCAATACCATATTATTAAAAGCACTGCATCCGGCATCTCCCTCCTTTGGTGCCCAGGTGGCAAAAAACTTGTCATCTGCCGGATCCCAGGGGCCATCTTTCACTTCATATACCACCGAGCCGCTTTCGAGACAAATCAGGCTGTGCCAAAGACGAGGAGCCACTTCCATACCAAAGTTGCCTGTTTTGGGATCCATGATGATCCAGTCACACACCTCGCCCTGATCGGTATATTCAATAGCAGCTACACGACCTTTGAGTATGATGAAAGCTTCACGCTTATCGGGGTTTTCATGCTTATGTGGCTGTACATAGGTAGCGGGTTCCAAGGCATGCAGCATCCGGTGCATCGGGTCGGATGGTGCAGGATGAAAATTGTAATTCTTCCTCTTCCTTTCGCCTGAGCGGGCCTGTTTGATCAGCGGAGCTATCAGGGTATCGTTGATGTGAATCATGAATTGTAGATTTAAAATCTCAAAGTTAAACAGGAAATAATCGATAAGAACTGATAAATATTCAATTGTTTCCAAACAGATTTTCAAGAGTTGTTCTGTAAGCTGTAGAATTAACAATCATGAATACAATTAGATAAGTCGGTTAGGGAATGCTTCAGACGCAATTGTTGATAAAGGGCTTGTTGCATATATTCAGGAAATGCGTAAATTTCGTTTATAAACTTAATAAGAAAAACCTATGAAAAAGTTATTATTATTAATTACATGCTTTGTTTTTGCTGGCTCTTTGGCCTTCGGTGGGGGTATTGTGACCAATTCCAACCAAAGCGCATATTGGGTTCGTACTCTTGCCCGAGATGCATCTACCAATATGGATGCTGTATATTTTAACCCTGCCGGATTGGCTTTGTTGAATGACGGTTTTCATTTCTCATTGAATGCACAAACTATTTTTCAAAGTAAAGATGTAACCAGTAATTACCAATATTTAAACGGAACTCCTAAAAAGTACGAAGGAGAGATAAAAGTTCCTGTTTTCCCAAGCCTGTATGCTGCCTATAAAAAGAATAAGATTACTGTTTCATTCGGATTTAATCCCATTGGTGGTGGCGGCGGTGCAGAATATAAGAAGGGTCTGCCTATGTTTGAATCACAGATATCCGATATAGTACCGTTGATTCTCCCTTTGCTTCAGGGTATTGACAATGGATTATCACAGCCTACTGCATATGGTTTTGATCCCATGTTTAGCGATATTACATATAATGCAGATATATATTTTAAGGGTACTTCAAAATATATGGGCTATCAACTGGGACTTACCTATGAAATAACAGATATTTACAGTGTATATGCCGGAGCCAGACTGGTTGCTGCAAAGAATACCTATGAAGGGCATATCCGTGATATTTCATTCAGTGCAGCTCCTGCAGCGGTTGGTAATACCGCCGGATTGTATAACCTCCCTGCAGGTAACTATGCGCCAGGAGAATATTTAAGGGGTATCGCCAATGCAACAGGAGTTACTGGTATGACTGACGCTTTGTTGCTGGGAACCGCCGCTGCATTGGATGCAGCAACCGCAGATGTTGAAGTAGACGCAGAAGAACAAGGAATTGGTTTTGCACCTATATTGGGTTTCAATATCTCACCCAGTGACAAACTGAACATTGGACTGAAATATGAATTCAAAACAAAAGTGGATCTGAAAACAACAGTGAACGATGATAAAGGTGGTCCGCTGTTTATCAATGATTCCACAGTTCACAGCGATATTCCGGCCATGTTCTCGGTTGGTGTATCATACAAAATAATACCCGCACTTTCTGCATCAGCCGGATTCCATTATTATTTTGATAAATCGGCTAATTATGGAAAGACGTCAGATCTGACCGGTGAAGAAGTGGATAATGATGAAGTGATCGATAAGAATTATTTCGAGATCAGTCTGGGACTTGAATATGCCCTGTCTGAAAAATTCTTTGTGAGTGCAGGTTATTTGTACGCAAAACCAGGAGTTACCAAAGACTACCAGAGCGAATTGAGTTATGCACTACCTTCAAGTACAATTGGTGGAGGATTTGGAATTAAATTCACTGATAAGATAATGGCCAATATTGGAGCTGCCTATTCCAAATATAGTGAAGAAGATAAGAACTACCCTGCTGAAGGTACTACTCCAAGCTACACGAATACTTTCTTTAAGAGTAATTTAATATTCGGAGTCGGACTTGATTTCAGTTTTTAAACCTTTGTGAAGATTAAACTGATAAGGTGCAGCCTGCATGGCTGCACCTTTTTTTGTTTTGGCGGGTAAACAAAAAAAACAGGCCCCCAGTCATTAAAACAACTGAAAACCTGATTTGAAAACATGGCTGCGGATGGTGTTGATTATCCGACAGCAGAAGGACAGCGTGCTGGTAAACAGTTAGCGAGCTGATATCAGCAACAAAGTGGTTTTACGATCTTGGTCTGAAACTTCTTCTTT
>CAYVBH010000141.1:0-9948 GCA_964449015.1 uncultured Bacteroidales bacterium | reverse complement strand
TACAGAAAGAAGGCCGTTTAAGTGAAAAATCACTCGAGCTGATCCGTGAAGCAGGCGTGCGTCACAACCAGGACAGCAAAAGAAAACTGATCTCGTTGGGCGAGAACTTCCCGGTGGAAATACTCTATCTGAGAGACGATGACATTCCGCAATACGTGGCTGATGCTGTGGCCGACATCGGATTGGTTGGTGAGAATGAAGTTATGGAACGCGACCGCAATGTGGAACTCGTGGAACGGCTTGGCTTTGCCAAATGCAGGTTATCACTGGCCATTCCTCAATCTGATACCTACCCGGGTGTTGCCTATTTCAACAACAAGCGCATTGCTACCTCCTACCCCGTAATTCTGAAGAAATTCCTGGAAAAGAATCACCTCACTGCCGAAATACACGAAATCAGCGGTTCGGTTGAAATTGCACCGGGAATCGGGCTGGCCGACGCCATCTTCGACATCGTGAGTACCGGCAGCACGCTGATCAGCAACCGGCTCAAGGAAGTTGAAGTGGTGGCCCAATCCGAAGCCGTTGTTATTGCCACACCTGGCCTCAGCGAATCCAAGAAGAAAATCCTTAACGACCTGTTGTTCCGGTTCCAGGCTGTCAGACGTTCCAAAAGCAACAAGTACATCCTGCTGAATGCACCCAACGAAAATCTCGAGAAAATTGTCCAGGTGCTTCCGGGCATGAAAAGTCCAACCGTGCTGCCGTTGTACGAAAAAGGGTGGAGCTCGGTACATTCTGTGGTCAATGAAAATGAATTCTGGGAGATCATCGGAAAGCTGAAGGAATATGGTGCCCAGGGCATCCTGGTGATACCTATTGAAAAAATGATTGTTTAAACGCTGTGTTATGAAAATTATCCGGTACCCATCAAAAGACATATGGGCCGAATTGCTCAGGCGGCCAGTACTGAATAGCCAGTCCGTAGATGCCATTGTGCAACCTGTTCTTAACGATGTCAGAAAACGCGGAGATGAGGCACTGATAGAATACACAAGTAAGTTCGATAAGGTTACTTTACAACATCTCCGAGTTTCCGTTGAAGAATTTTCCGAGGCTGCAGAACTGGTGGATGAAGAACTAAAACAGGCCATTGAAACAGCAGTACGTAATATCGAAACTTTTCACAAAACCCAACAAATCAAAGCAGAGCGCATTGAAACGACCACAGGCGTTACCTGCTGGCAGAAAGCCGTGGCCATAGAAAAAGTTGGTTTATATGTTCCCGGAGGCACTGCGCCTTTATTTTCTACTGTGCTCATGTTGGCCGTACCCGCTCGCATAGCAGGGTGTTCGGAAATAGTTTTGTGTTCACCTCCGGGTAAAAATGGCAAAATCCACCCGGCAGTCCTTTATGCAGCGCAGATCACAGGTGTTACCGCTGTTTTCAAAATAGGCGGAGCCCAGGCCATTGCCGCCATGGCTTACGGAACAGCAATCGTCCCCAAAGTATATAAAATTTTCGGACCGGGAAACCAGTATGTGACAGCAGCCAAACAGCTTGTTTCACGCGGAGATGTGGCAATCGACATGCCGGCCGGTCCTTCCGAGGTTGCCGTGATTGCCGATGAAACCGCCGATCCTGTGTTCATGGCAGCCGACCTGCTTTCTCAGGCCGAACATGGCGTTGACAGCCAGGTGCTGCTGTTCACCAATAATGAAAACACGGCCGAAAAGGTATTGAATGAGGTAGAGCGCCAGGTAAAATTACTCTCACGACAGGAGCTTGCCGAAGGCGCCTTGGCTTCCAGCCAAATAGTGGTTATGAAAACTATGGACGAGATCATGGAGATGGTAAATGAATATGCTCCCGAACACCTGATCATTGCTGCTGATCATTACGAATTGCTGGCTGAAAAAGTGATCAATGCCGGTTCGGTATTTTTGGGACATTATACTCCCGAAAGTGCCGGTGATTATGCATCGGGCACCAACCACACCTTGCCTACCAACGGCTATGCCAAGGCTTATAGCGGTGTGAATCTCGATAGTTTCGTCCGGAAGATCACCTTTCAGCACATTACCCGGGATGGTCTCGGTAACATCGGTGGAGCCATCATTCGTATGGCCGAAGAAGAATCGCTAATGGCACATAAAAATGCTGTTGCAGTGAGAATCAAATAAAACACCTGTAATATGTTCGACATAAACCTGCTTGTCAGAAAAAACATTCAGTCACTGGTTCCTTACTCCTCCGCCAGGGATGAATACAAGGGAGAGGAAGCCGTATTTCTGGATGCCAATGAAAATCCGTTCAATACACCCCTGAACCGGTATCCTGACCCGCATCAGCTGAAACTTAAAAAAACCATTTCTACCATTAAAAACGTTCCCGCTGAATGCATTTTCCTGGGTAACGGCAGCGATGAGGCCATCGATTTGCTTATCAGGGCCTTTTGTGAACCGGGTGTGGACAACATTGTCAGCATCAAGCCTACCTATGGCATGTATAAGGTTTGCGCCGACATCAACGACGTTGAATTCCGCGAAGTACTGCTCAACAATGATTTTCAACCCGACACGGATGGCATTCTGAAACAAATCGATAAAAACAGCAAACTCTTGTTTCTCTGTTCACCCAATAACCCCACATCGAACAGCTTCAAAAAGGATGATTTGCTGAATCTGGTGAGAAAATTTCCGGGACTGGTAATCATCGACGAAGCTTATATCGACTTTTCAGGTGCAGGCACCCTGACCACAGAACTCGGCAATTACCCGAACCTGGTATTATTACAGACTTTCAGTAAGGCCTGGGGAATGGCCGGGATCAGGTTGGGCATGGCCTTTGCGAGAAAAGAAATCATTGATGTGCTCAGCCACATCAAATACCCATACAACATCAATGTGCTTACCCAGCGTACTGCACTTGAATGCCTTTCAGATACCGGTAAAAAGGATACCTGGATCAGGGAAATTCTTGACCAGCGGGAATATTTGCGCAAAGAGCTTTCGCGACTGCCCATGGTCAAGCATATTCTCCCCAGTGATGCCAACTTTCTGATGGTGCGGTTTGACAATCCACAGGAGGTCTTTCATTATCTCATCAATAAAAAGATTATCGTACGCGACCGGTCGAAGGTGGTTTTGTGCGAAGGATTTCTGCGAATCACTGTGGGTTCCGAAGGGGAAAACCGGGAGTTGGTAAAGGCGTTGCAACAGTACTAATTTGATGATTTGAAAATTTGAAGATTTGATAATGAAGAAAGTATTATTTATTGATCGCGACGGTACGCTGATTGTGGAACCACCTGATGACTTCCAGGTTGACACACTTGAGGAACTGGAATTCATTCCCGGCGTATTCCGGAATCTTTACCACATTCGTAAGAACCTCGATTACGAGCTGGTTATCGTTAGTAACCAGGACGGACTGGGAACAGCAGGTTACCCGGAGGAAGCTTTTAACCTGGTGCAGCAAAAGATGCTCAAAGCATTCGAGAATGAGGAAATCATATTCAACGACATACTGATCGACCGGTCTTTCCCTTCCGACAACGCCCCGACCCGGAAACCCAAAACAGGTTTGTTGAAAAAGTATATACAAGGCGATTATGATCTGGCCAATTCATTCGTGATAGGCGATCGCCAGACCGATGTGGAATTGGCTAAAAACCTGGGTGCAAAGGCCATTCTGTTTTCACCTCTAGCATTGGGCAACCACCAAATGGACAACAATACCGATGGCAATGTGTTTACTGCAGGCAACTGGGATGAAATCTACCACATTATTTCACTTCCCGAACGTACCGCACAGGTTGAACGCAATACGGCAGAAACCAAAATCAGGGTTGAGCTGAACCTCGACGGCACCGGCAGGTTTGACATTTCAACCGGACTGGGCTTTTTCGATCATATGCTCAGCCAACTTGCCCGCCACTCGGGTTGCAACCTGACCGTCAAGGTAGAAGGAGACCTTTATGTGGATGAACACCACACCATTGAAGACACCGGACTGGCTATAGGAGAAGCATTCTTCAAGGCAGTGGGAAATAAAAGAGGTATGGAACGTTACGGTTTTGCACTCCCCATGGACGATTGCATGGCACAGGCATTAATCGACTTCGGTGGCAGGCCATGGCTCGTTTGGGATGCCGAATTTAAAAGGGAAAAAATTGGCGAAATGCCCACGGAGATGTTCATGCACTTTTTCAAATCGTTTTCCGATGCTGCACGGTGTAATCTGAACATCAAAGCCGAAGGCGACAATGAGCACCATAAAATTGAAGCCATTTTCAAAGCATTGGCCAGGACCCTTAAAATGGCCATCCGGCGTAATGCTTTTGATTCTACATTACCAACAACAAAAGGCGTATTATAAACTCATGACCAGAAGAAACAAAAATTCAGCGATTATACTGATGCATTGCCCCGATGCCAAGGGTATTGTAGCCCAGGTGACCGCATTTATCAATGACAATAACGGTAATATCATTACACTTGACGAGCATGTAGACCGGCTCGATAAAACGTTCTACATGCGGATCGAATGGGAACTCGAAGGATTTCAGATACCCAAGGAGAAAATCGCAGATTTCTTCGGTACACTTATAGCCTCAAGGTATAACATGTCATGGAAGATTTATTTCAGCGAACCCAAACCCCGCATGGCTATATTCGTTTCAAAACTTTCTCATTGTCTCTACGATATCCTGTCGCGCGTTCATGCAGGTGAATGGGATATCGAAATACCATTAATTATCGGAAATCACCGCGACCTGGAGCCGGTTGCAAAACAATTCGGAATCCCTTTCCATTATTTTGAAATCAACGAACAGAATAAGGTCGAACAGGAGAAGAAGGAACTGGAACTGCTGAAGAAAAATGACATAACTTTTGTAGTTCTCGCGCGATACATGCAGATTATCAGCGAAAACTTCATCCGTCATTACCCCAATGAAATCATCAACATCCATCACTCCTTTCTTCCGGCATTTCCGGGAGCCAAACCCTATCATTCGGCATACGAAAGAGGGGTGAAAATCATCGGGGCTACCAGTCATTACGTAACATCGGAATTGGATGCCGGTCCCATCATCGACCAGGGAATCGTGAGGGTTTCACACCGCGATTCAATCGACAGACTTATCATGAAAGGCAAGGATGTGGAAAAGCTGGTGCTTTCAGGGGCCATTCTTTTGCACATTCATCGCAGGATCCTGGTTTACAACAACCGCACTGTTGTTTTTAATTAGTCTGCTATTGCCTGCCGGCAGGCAGGGCTGTTGGCTATTGATTATTAGCTCTTGACTCTTGGTTCTTGATTCTTGATTCTATTAAAATGAAAATTGCCATTATCAAATACAATGCCGGAAACATCATGTCGGTTGATTATGCGCTACAACGGCTGGGTATAAAAGCCGAGGTCACCGACGACTTTGATTATATCAGGTCTGCCGACAAAGTAATCTTTCCCGGTGTAGGAGAAGCAAGCACCACCATGCATTACCTGAAAGAAAGAAAGCTGGACCGCCTGATTGCCGGTTTGAAACAGCCTGTTCTGGGCATATGCCTGGGACTCCAGTTGATGTGTCGCCACTCCGAAGAAGGGAACACAGATTGTATCGGAGTCTTTGATGAATTGGTAAAGAAGTTCTCCCCGGTTTCTGAATCTGGTACGAGGCTTAAGGTGCCTCATATGGGATGGAACAACATTACAGGTGTAAAAAGCGATCTATTTACAGGCAACCTGGAGAACCGGTATACCTATTTTGTGCATAGCTTTTATGCGGCTACTGGTAAGGATACCATTGCCGAATGCAGCTATGGAGTTGCATTCAGCGCTGCCTTGCATCGCGATAATTTTTATGCCACACAGTTTCACCCGGAGAAAAGCGGGAGACCCGGCGCGTTGATCCTTAAAAACTTTATTGAATTATGATCACCATAATACCAGCCATTGACATTATAGGAGGTAAATGCGTAAGACTTGAGCAGGGCGACTACAGCTTGAAAAAAGTGTATGAAGATGACCCGCTTGATGCGGCAAAACGATTTGAAGATAACGGGCTAAAACGGCTGCATGTAGTAGATCTGGATGGAGCCAAAGCAAAACATGTAGTGAATTACAAAACACTTGAACGGCTCACTTCCAAAACAAGCCTGGTAATAGATTTCGGTGGCGGCATTAAAACCGACAAGGATCTGCAGATTGCATTCGACTGTGGTGCCGCCATGGCTGTAATCGGCAGTATCGCGGTCACCGACAGGGATCTGTTTCAATCGTGGCTGCAGGCATACGGTCCGGCCAAAATGATTCTGGGCGCTGATGTGAAAGAGGGCAATATTGCAGTGTCAGGTTGGATAGACGTAACAGAAATTGGACTTTATGACTTCCTCAAGTACTATGGCGCCATGGGTGTCAGCCAGGTGTTGTGCACCGACATTGCCAAAGACGGTATGATGGGAGGCTCTTCAGTTCAACTGTATAGTCAGATGGTAAAAGATTTTCCGGCCATGCAGATCATTGCCAGTGGCGGTGTTTCATCCATTGCTGAAATACGCCAGCTTGATGAAGCCGGCGTAGCCGGTGCCATCATCGGCAAAGCGCTTTACGAGGGAAAGATCAGATTGAACGATTTAACAGCATTTATTTAAAATATAAATATTTCCTCTATGCTTGCCAAACGAATTATTCCCTGCCTCGATGTCCGCAACGGCCAAACAGTTAAAGGCATAAACTTTGTCAACATCCGTGAAGTAGGCGACCCTGTTGAAATGGGCGCTGCCTATGCCGAACAGGGTGCCGACGAACTCGTGTTTCTGGATATAACCGCAACACATGAAGGTCGTAAAACCTTTGTGGACCTGGTTAAACGCATTGCACTCAACCTGAACATACCGTTTACCGTGGGAGGCGGTATCAGTGAACTCAAGGATATTGAGGCACTGTTGGCAGCAGGAGCCGATAAGGTGTCGCTGAACAGCGCAGCCATACGCAATCCCGACCTGATCAACCAGATGGCACAAAATTTTGGCAGCCAGTTCGTGGTAATCGCTATTGATGCCAAAGAAGAAAATGGTATATGGACGTCCTACATCAACGGCGGCAGGATACCAACCGACAAGGAACTGTTCACATGGGCCAGGGAAGCGGAAAACCGGGGTGCCGGAGAACTGCTCTTTACCTCGATGAACCACGACGGTACTAAAAACGGTTTTGCCTGTGAGGCGCTTGCCCGGTTGTCTGACGAACTTTCTATTCCGGTTATTGCATCAGGCGGGGCCGGAAACATGGATCATTTCGTGGAAGTGTTCACCAAAGGAAAAGCGGATGCCGGACTGGCTGCCAGCATCTTTCATTTCAACGAAATCACCGTACCTCAACTGAAAAAATACCTGGCTGAAAATAACATTCCGATCAGGTTTTAATTTAGAATTAATTACCAATTGTCGAATTATTGAATTATTGAATTGTCGAATTGTCGAATTGTCGAATTATCAAATTATCAAATTACTTAAAATGAATAAAAACCTCAACTTTCTCATAGAATTGCAGGACCTGATCGACCGCCGCAGACAGGAAATGCCTGAAGGTTCCTATACCACCAGCCTGTTTAAAAAAGGCATTAACAAAATAGCCCAGAAAGTAGGCGAGGAAGCTGTGGAACTGGTTATTGAAGCCAAGGATGACAGCCGGGAATTGTTCCTGAATGAAGCAGCCGACCTGGTTTATCACTTGCTGGTTTTGCTCACGGCTAAAGGATACCGGATAGAAGATATTGTAGAAATACTTGAAAAAAGGCATCAATAAACCGGGACAGAAAAAAACATCTCTGATTCAATTATATAAGAAGCATTAAACTATATTTGTATGACATAATGCGTTGCATTATTACGTCTAAACTCCTTACGCCCAATACATTATTACCGTCATGACAAAATACGAAATCTGGAACCTACTGCTTAACGCCCTTATAGCTTTCGGTTTACTCGGCGTGGTGATAATTGCCTTATTCGGACAATGGATCAGGAGTAAAATTTTCCCTGCTAAGCTTGAGTTAGAAATTCTTGACAGAAACGGAGAGCTTACAATTCTTGATAACGGTCATAAAGTGGTTTATTACCACATACATTTGATCAATAAAAATTCTGTTGTTGTCAAAAAATGTATGCTTTTCCTGAAAAGCATCCAAAAACTGGATTCCGATGGCAGTTTTGTAGATGTACCTGTATCTGTACCTCCCAGGTATATCTGGTCACCCGCGGAAACCACTCCTGAGGCTATCGATATTATCAAATCGCATGTTGCTGATTTTGGTTATGTGATTGACAGTTCAACGGAATTTAAGCCAACCGTAACACCAATCCTGAACAGTTTTAAAGGAAATCTGCAACATCACGAAACCTTCAGGTATTTTATCCAGGTAGTTGCCGAAAATTATCAACCCAAGAAGCTTTTCGGCATTGAAGTTACCTGGGACGGGCAGTGGCCTGAAGACCTGAATGAAATGCATAAACACTTAATTATTAAAAGAATATAATAAGATTCACGATTGCCCAAAACCGCATTCAATGAGTGGATTTCATTATAATGCCGGCAAAAGTTGCTGATTCATGACCCAGTTTTTAATTATCCAGACCGCATTCATTGGTGATGTTGTACTTGCCACCCCGGTTATAGAAGCATTGCATCAGGAATATCCGGGAGCATCCATTGATTTCTTGTTGCGCAAAGGTAATGAAGGCTTGTTACAAGGTCACCCCTATATATCCGAAGTGATCATTTGGGATAAGAAGAAGCAGAAGTATGCTGATTTATTCAGGATCATCGGCCTTGTCAGAAGAAAGAAATACGATGTGGTCATCAATCTGCAGCGCTTTTTGGCCACAGGCATGGTGACCATCTTTTCCAGAGCCGGCCACACGGTTGGATTTGACAAGAATCCGCTCTCCTGGCTCTTTTCTGTAAAGGTTCCCCATCACCTTGATGAATACAGTTCTAACATTCATGAAATCGACAGGAATCTTTCACTGATAAAACACCTGATAAAGAGTAAGCACCGTTTTCTTCCCAGGCTTTACCCCACTGATAAAGATTTTTCAAAGACCGCCACATCCGGGTCCTGTGTGACCATCTCGCCCACCTCGGTTTGGTTCACCAAACAATATCCTGCCGATCGCTGGATTCAGCTGATCAATCAGATTGATCCTGCTGTGAGGGTTTTTCTGCTGGGGGGTAACACTGACAGGGAGGCCTGCGAAAAAATAAAATCGGAGGCTTTACGTGATAACATTGAAATTCTGGCCGGACAAATGAGCTTTCTGGAATCAGCCGCCCTGATGAAAAATGCCCGCATGAATTACGTTAACGATTCGGCACCCCTGCACTTGGCCTCAGCTATGGATGCTGCCGTAACGGCCGTGTTCTGTTCAACCATTCCTGCTTTTGGATTTGGGCCCTTGTCATCACGTTCACACATACTGGAAACCGAAGAGCAACTGGAGTGCCGGCCATGCGGCATACATGGCCACAGGGAATGCCCCGAAGGCCATTTCAGGTGCAGTCATATTGACCCTCAAAGGCTGATAAAGAAACTTGATTACAAATAAGAGATCCAGGCAAAAGGGCTTCTTACCTTCAGATAATCCTTGTTTTCATCATGAGCATAAGCTTCCCGTTCAAACGAAAGAGCATGGTAAGCCTGATGCCGGTTCCTGTATCTCAACAGCCGCCACAGATACTCAGCTCCATACCATACAAAGAAAAAAATCCATAACATCTCAATTTGTTGACGAGCGTGAATACGTTCGTGATTTAAGGTAGAAGATTTGCCGGAAATATCACATTCCTTCCTGACAAAAAGAAAGGGCCAGATGCACATGGCATGAACATGGCCGGCTAACAGGAAGCCGGCCATTTTATTTTGCACAATGATCATTGCTGAAGCCTGACCAGGTCTTTAAACAGCGTTTTATTCTTGTTTATTTTCTCGTCGTTCCCGTATA
>CAYVBH010000140.1:0-10130 GCA_964449015.1 uncultured Bacteroidales bacterium | reverse complement strand
GGCAAAATTTCAAGCGTACAAAGGTACAAAATCAAATAGAATATTAAAATATCTTGTCGAATAATAATTTGATAAGCACGTATCAACTTCCAGAAAAAGGCAATAAGAAAGGCGGCTATGCCTGCAATGAGTAAAACCGGCATGAGTATGTCGGGTAGATAATGTACCATAACAACTACCGGAAACAGCACAATACCCAATCCTTTGTTCACCACAAAGGTATTGTGAAGGTATTCACTGAACAGGCTGCGTGAAAGGAACAGAAATCCGGTGAATTTCAACATGACAATCCGGAACAGCATATACAGGATTACCACGTTGAAAAGAACCAGAAAAACCCGGATCCCCGCAATTTTGGGGAAAAAGATCCCTTTAAAAACAACCAGTTCATACAGGAAAACGGAAAAAACAATCAGGTAAATAAAGTCCAGAACAATTGAAACGCGTTGAGACAACACATTTTTCTCCTCCAGGAGTTTGGCACTCATGTGATAACTGACCAACGCATTGCCTAATGTGGTAAAGAATTTGCTGTAAAAAATGCGGATCCAGACAAACAAAACCACCAATAGAAGAAAGATTCCCAGCAACCAGTCGTGTGTGGCAGAAGTTCTTTTCTGCAGCTGGATTTCCGGAGGTTGATCAGAAGCAAAGGCAAAGGTTTCCGCACGATGATTCGGCAATCCTTTAACTATGCCGCTGAGTCCGTTATCTCTCAGAAAATTCCCAGCTGTATTCCAGGTTTCGGAAACCGGTTCTTTCTTTGAAACAGCCCCTGATTCTTCAACCTCTTTCAACTGAATTACCGGCGTTGTTGCAACCGTTTGCTGAACGGAAGGGCTTGCAGGTTGTTGTGATACAGTGCCCCTGACAGAATCTGCCAAAGGATTACTTACATGACCCGCTGTTGTCTCACGGGAGCCTAAGGTATCCTGCAGTTGAGGAACAAAGACAGTATCCTGCAAGTGTTGATAATTTGGTCCTGAAGCCATACCTCAATTTACGGTAATTGGGCACAAAGATAAGAAATCAGCAGATTCGGAAATATGGATACAGGATGAAAGAATGAACATATCCACAATAAGCGAACCTATTTCTGATGACGCTATGGCTTCCTTCACTTCAATTTGGGATTGTCGTGATGCCGCTGATGATCTCGGGCCGATTTCTTCTGTAAGTTGGCTTCCAGAGCCCGATCCAAGTCAACACCCGTTTGATTGGCCAGGCAGATCAAAACAAAGAATACATCTGCCATTTCATCAGACAGGGTACTTTTGCCCTCGGTAGCTTTGGCCGATTGTTCACCAAATTGCCGGGCCATGATCCGCGCCAGTTCGCCTGTCTCTTCCATCAGCAAAGCCAGATTGGTAAGTTCATTGAAATATCGGACTCCGTATTGACGGATCCATTGATCTACCCTGTTTTGTGCATCCTTAATGGTCATTATTCCCTGAATTTGGTATCTATAATAATGGTAACCGGTCCGTCATTCACGAGCCTGACCTGCATGTCAGCTCCAAATTCTCCTGATTTTACAGGCTTTCCCAAATCAGCGGACAACCGGTCCAGGAATTTCTCATAAAGGGGAATTGCCGTTTCAGGTTTTGAAGCCTTGATGAAGGAGGGCCTGTTTCCCTTTTTGGTGCTGGCATGAAGGGTAAACTGGCTCACGGCAAGTATTTCTCCGCCAGACTCCTGTACCGATAAATTCATCAGGTTCCGGGAATCTGCAAAGATTCGCAACCTGACGATCTTGCCGGAAAGCCATTCGACATCCTCAGCATCATCCTCATCCTCAACTCCTACAAGTACCAGCAAGCCCTGTTGGATGGCTGCCTTTTCTTTGCCGCTAATGGTGACAGAAGCCTCACTCACACGTTGTATAACTGCACGCATCTGTTGATATTATAAATATTTTGACAAAAATACTACATTATGTAATACCCTCTTACCATATGGTCTGTGTCCTTTTAGTGCCCGGTAACAACTTTTCACCGGTTTATGACCCTAGTTTACCGATTATTTTAAATATTTTACTACTATGTTTTGCATATTACTATTTTTTATATATATCTTTGCATTGTTGTTTTGTAGTTATAACATAGTATTAAAGATATTAAACCATGAAAAAAACATTTTCTGTGAACCTGGGAAACCGGGTATATCATATTGATGAAGATGCCTATATCAGGCTCAAGGCTTATCTTGACCGGATTGAAGGATATTTCTCCGATCAGAAAGAAAGGGAGGATATCATCAACGACATTGAAATGCGGTTATCCGAATTGTTTTCGGAGCGCATGGAGGCCAACAGGCAGGTGATCACCCTGAAGGATGTGGAAGATGCCGTTAAAATCATGGGCGATCCCCAGGAAATTGCCGGAGGAAAAGGAAAAACAGAAAGCGATCATTCACAAAACTATTATGAAAGGGATTCCCGTTCACGAAGACTATACCGCGATCCCGACAATCGTGTGTTGGGGGGTGTTTGCGGGGGACTCGGTGCCTACCTTGATGTTGACCCGGTGATCATCAGGGTCATTCTTGTGGTGCTGTTTCTGGCTGCAGGCTTTGGTTTGCTGATTTACATCATCATGTGGATTGTTGTTCCGGAAGCCAGGACAACAGCGCAGAAACTTGAAATGAGGGGTGAACCTGTTAATGCCTCCAACATTGGCAACTTTTTCAAAGAAGAATTTGACAGTGTGAAGAAAAATTTCAGAAAGAAGGACGACCGGTGAAGGAATTGTTAAACTGAAAAAAGGAAAATCATGGACTTTGAAAACGTAAAAGCTCAAATGAGAAAGGGAGTGCTTGAGTTTTGCATTCTTTCCATTCTCTCGAAGAATGATGCTTATACCACAGATATTCTCAACAAGCTCAAAGAATCAGAGCTGATTGTGGTAGAAGGAACACTATACCCGCTCCTGTCGCGGCAAAAGAATGCCGGTTTACTCAGCTACCGATGGGAGGAATCGACCCAGGGACCTCCGCGGAAATACTATGCGATTACAGAAAAAGGGAAGGAAGTACTGAAGGAACTGGAAACAACCTGGAAGGAATTGATTGATGCGGTAGATTCTATTGTCAACAAAAACTAATACCCCGATACACCATGAAAAAGACCTTACAGATACATATAGGCGGCCGGCATTTTCAGGTTGATGAAGATGCCTACAACAAACTGAACCATTACCTGGAAGCTCTTAAAGCGCATTTTAAAGCCGAAGGAGATACAGGTCGGGAAATTGTGGAAGACATTGAACTGCGTATTGCCGAACTGCTCGAAAACAAGCTCGGCAACAGCAGGCAATCCGTTACACTTGATGATGTGAATGAAATCCTGGGTATCCTGGGCAAGGTGGAAGACTTCAGTTACGACGAAGAATCTGCTAATAACAGAACCGAATCTCAATACGCCCGCAAAGATTACCGGAGGTTTTACCGTGATCCGGATAATTACTACCTGGGCGGTGTGGCCTCGGGATTGGGTGAATATTTTGATGTTGACCCGCTCTGGATCAGGCTTGCTTTTGTTTGCCTGATTTTTGCCAAGGGATTGGGGATACTGATTTATGCCATACTTTGGATTGTTGTACCAAAAGCCCGAACCACCACTGAAAAACTCCAAATGCGCGGAAAACCGGTCAACCTGTCGACCATAAAAGATACCGTGAATGCCGAATATGAAAAGGTCAGATCCAATGTGCAGGATTTCAGTCACTCAACAACAGCCGACAGATCCCGAAATGCCCTGGAGAATGCCATGAGGGCAATCGGTGTGGTGATCATTGCCATCTTTAAATTTTTTATCGGTGCCGTGGGCATATTCTTCCTGGTGATCGGCTCGATCATTTTAGCAGGCCTGATTATGGGCATCCTGGGCTTCACCAATTTCTTCGGCCATTTCCAGGTTTGGGATGGATGGAACATTCCGGATTATGCGGCTACCTTTTCTTCATCGGGTCATTACTACCTGGTGATTGTTTCCCTGATTGTTCTGGTTCTCATACCTGTGGCAGCACTGATCTATGGAGGCATCAAAATCCTTTTCGGTATCAGATCGAACCACCGGGTACTCAGGGCATTCCTGCTCACAGCCTGGATTCTGGCACTTATCTTGTTTGTAACGCTGGTCATTCTGAATGTTCCCCATAATGCTGTTAAAGCAACCAGTTCTCAATCCACTGTTATTGAAACTGCCGGAAACCATACAGTATTCATAGACACAAGAGACAACACGGAACACAAGAAAATCACACATTATCGCGTCCTGGGATTCCAGTTCCATTACAGTGATTGGGATGATATGCTTTATAACAAGTCGGAACTTACCCTGGAACGCTCTTCTGACAACAATATGCATCTCAATGTATCCAGGAATATCAGGAATGTGGGCATAAAACACTCAGAAAGGTATTTCGACCGGATTGAGTATGATTGGAGTGTAAACGATTCCAGTTTGTTGCTGGACGAATATTTCAGCACAGATGATGATGATTTCTGGATGTTCTCAGATGTGGAACTCAAACTGAGAATTCCGGAAGGACAGCGTGTGATTTTAACCTCCGATGTCTGTGATATCCTAACTGAAGATCAGCGTGAGCGCTATTGCACGGGAGGCAGCATGCTGACCGGCAAACCGTGCCTGATGGCGCCTGACGGCATGCTCAGACCCGATAATCAAAAATCAGCATCTAACCGCAATTAATAGTTGGCGAAGAAACATTTTTGTATAACTTTGCACCCTCACAAATGCGCTGTCCGATGGTGTAACGGTAGCACTGCAGATTTTGGTTCTGCCTGTTCAGGTTCGAATCCTGATCGGACAACTAATCACCAATAAATGAAAACCGCCCGGATATTTCCTATTCCGGGCGGTTTCTTATATTTGAAATCATTTCTTTCTGCTTTTGTCGATTTGCTTGATTGTTTCACGGAGGAATTCTTCGAAGTCTTTTGCAAATTCCTTTCGCTTCAGGGCAAATTCAACGGTTGTTTTCAAAAAATCAAGCTTATTCCCAATATCATATCTTTTTCCCTCCATCAGGGTAGCAATGATGCCTTCTTCCTTCAGCAAGATCTTCATGGCATCCGTAAGTTGAATCTCATTCCCCTTGCCCCTGGGGGTTTTCTCCAGGGCTTTAAATATGGCCGGTGTCAGTATGTAACGACCTGTAAAAGCCATGTTTGAAGGTGCCTGTTTGCGATCGGGCTTCTCAATCATTTCATTCACCTGAATAATTCTATCACTTAATTTCTCTCCTCCTACAATTCCGTACCTCGAGACCCTTTCCCAGGGAACGGTTTCAACGGCAACTACCGATTGCCCGTACTGTTCATAAGAATCTATCAACTGCTGTGTAACAGGGATCAGAGAATCTATGATGGTATCCCCCAGGAGCACCGCAAAGGGTTCATGCTCACAATGAAACCGGGCATGGTAAATGGCATCTCCCAATCCGTTCAGCTCTTTCTGCCTGATGAAATGGATGTTGGCCATACTTTCAATATGTTTTAACTGGGTGTACAGGGCCTCATCTTCTTTTTCCTGTATCCTGGATTCCAGCTCAAAATTCCGGTCGAAATGGTCCTCAATAGAACGTTTTCCCTTGCCTGAAATAATCAGGATATCTTCTATACCGGAATCCACACATTCCTGCACCACATACTGAATCGTGGGCGTGTCAATAACCGGCAGCATTTCTTTGGGTTGTGCTTTGGTTGCCGGCAGGAATCTTGTTCCCAATCCGGCTGCCGGAATAACTGCTTTTTTAATCATGGCAAATTACATTATAATAGGTTTTATTACTCGGGCGTTTATTTTTCGCAGGTTTACAATGAGTCGTTGCAACATCTCATCATCGTCATACATGCCTATGATGGCTCCGCCTGAACCCGAAAACTTGGCTGATGCCCCACATTTCCTGGCTGTTTTAACCAGCTCCATGTTGCTTTCGGATATATTCATTATTTTGCAGCGCAGGTCAAAGTTTTTGTCCATCAGCTTTTTCAATTGTTCATAATCCTGTTTCAGAATAGCTGTTTTACCTTTTTCTGCCAGTTCTGCAAGCTCAGCCAATGTTTCGTGCACAAGAGGGTCTCCTTTATCAAACCTTTCCCTTATTGTATTCAATACTGTTCCTGATACTTTTCCCAGATCGACTTTATAGGCCAGATACAACTTGGGCAGCAAAGCGGGATTAATTACTTCATATTTTCCAAAACCCTTTTTTTTCAGGTTTTCCTTATCAAAATCCATGAACACACAACCTTCGTAAACCTGGATTACACGATCCTGAAGGCCTGCATTAATTCCCAATTCCTCAGTTTCGGCCTTAAGTATCAAACTGGGAAGCAGGTGTTTGGGAATATCCACCTGGAAAAATTGCATTAATGCTTTTATGGCGGCAGTAACAATGGCACTCGATCCGGCCAGACCCACCTGTCTGGGTATGGACGACCGATAGCGGATGGTAAAATTCCGGTTGCCTAACAAAATATGATTGGCTTCGCAGTATTCCGCAAATTTTTTAATGGTAGCTTTGATCAGCCTTGTTCCACCATAATATCCGGTAAGACTCACCGAATCAATCATGTGGTGTATGTTGCGAAACACGTTCTGATCAACATCCATTTCTTCAATTCTCAGTTCGGGACTTTCATATAAAGAAATGGAAGCACCGAAATTCCGGACAATAATGGAAATGGTTTTCCCATAATATCCGTCGGAAGGATTTCCCAGTAGTCCTGCACGGGCATAGGTTCTGGTTTCAATGATCATGAAACTGTTACTTTTGGAGTTTAAAATTAATTGTTTTTTGACGTTTCAAACAAGCTTTCATCAACAACTTAACAGGCAATTGCTGCATCATAGCTTGTTTTCTTCAATATCACTGGTCTTCCGGTGAATATGCTTCCGATGAGGCAAGGAGTGGATCCGGTGCTGCAGGTTTACGGACCGTTGGTTTTCTTTCTCCTATTTGCTGTCGCCACATGGCATAGTATAATCCTTTCCTTTCAACAAGTTCGTAATGACTGCCTTGCTCCACAATCTTTCCTTTTTCAAGCACATAAATGGTATCGGCATGCATGATTGTGGAAAGCCGATGAGCAATCAGCAAGGTGATCTGCTGTTTCAGAGCTGATATTCCCTTAATGGTCTCCGTGATCTGGTCTTCGGTTATGGAATCGAGGGCGGAGGTGGCCTCATCAAAAATCAGGATCCGGGGTTTTCTCAGCAAGGCCCTTGCAATGGACAGCCGCTGTTTCTCCCCACCCGACAATTTCTTCCCTCCCTCGCCCAATATAGTATTCAATCCCTGTCCGGTATTTTCAAAAATGGCAATTGCCGAGGCTTGCTCCAAAGCTGTACGGATCTCTTCATCTGTTGCATCCTGTTTTACGAACAGCATGTTCTCCCGCATAGTACCTGAAAAGAGTTGGGTATCCTGGGTAACAAAACCCAACTGTCTTCTCATGTGATTAATGCGGATTTCTCTTGATGAAACACCATCATATTGAATCTCACCAATAACCGGCGTATACAATCCAGCCAGCAATTTCACCAGGGTTGATTTTCCGGAACCCGAAGGCCCAACAAAGGCAATCGTATCACCCAGCGCTACCTCAAAGGAAATGTCCTCAAGTGCGTTAGTGGGTGCGTTGCGATACCGGAACGTGACCTTTTCAAAACGAAGATGTTGAATTTCGCCAATATCAACTGGGTTTTCGGGTCGGAACTCCCGTTCTTTATTCATCAGTTCATTGAATATCTTCATCGATGCTTCAGCCTCACGGTAGGAAAGCACGATACTTCCCAGATCCTGCAAAGGTCCTATAATAGCGGTGGAAATGAACTGCATGGATATGAGCTCTCCGGTGGATAAAACCTTGCGGAATATGAGCCACAACAAAATGAACAGGATGGATTGCTTCAGTATTGTGAGAATCACTCCCTGCAGAAAGCTGAGCGTTCTTATCTTCTTAACCTTTTGCATTTCGAGGTTATAGATATCCTGGGTGTGTTGCCTCAACCGTTTTATTTCCTGGTAGGTGAGTCCGAGGCTCTTCACCAGTTCGATATTTCGCAGCGATTCGGTAATGGTGCCGCTCATGGTGCGGTTTTGTCTTATCAGTGATCGTTGTAGTGTTTTAATCGACCGGCTCAGGATACTCGTTAATCCACCCAGGATTACCACGCCGATGAAAAAAATTGGAATCAGCACCCAGTGTTTGGTCATGGCATACCAAATGAGAAAACCGATACCCACCAACGAAGAAAAAAGAATATTAATGGAACTGGAGATGAACCGCTCGGTATCACTCCTGACTTTTTGAAGGATGGAAAGAATCTCACCGCTGCTGGTATCCTCAAATTCGGTGAAAGGCAATCGCAGTGTCTGTTTCAGTCCGTCATTAAATATCTGCATGCCGAATTTCTGAACCACCATACGCATTACATAATCCTTAAATGCCATAACTAACTTGGCGACCAATGCAATGGCAATGGCTATGCCCAACCAGAAAAGCACACCCTGTACCAGTTCTTTTTCGGTTTTATCTCCGGAAATTTGGGTGTACCCGTCAATTATCTTCCCAAAGATCACCGGGTCATACAGCATGAGTATTTGCGCAATGCCCGCCAAAACAAGGGCAACAGCAATTAATCCCTGATAGTTTTTTAAATAGATCCAAAGTATCTTCATGGTTATTAATGCGTTAGTATCCAAGAAACCGGAACGTTGAACGTTGATGCATTTCACATCATTCCCGCACAGGTTCACGCCTTTGTTCCCATGCGAATCATAAACAGTAGTATTAACCTCATAAAATTACTGGTTTTCTAATCATGCACATAGCTTCTTCTCATAAACTTACTTAAGGTTTGCTCAATAAATATAAAAAGTTCGGCTTGAAAAATAAATGCAAGTCGTTTCATTAGCTTTTGTCTTCTGTTTATCAAGCCAAAGGTCATTGGCCAAAGGCTAATAGCAGATGTAGTATAAAAAATCACATTTTTGTTTGTTTTTTCAGGTGAATCCCTTATTTTTGCAGCCTGAAAAATTCCTCAGTAGCTCAGTTGGTTAGAGCATCTGGCTGTTAACCAGAGGGTCCTAAGTTCGAGTCTTAGCTGAGGAGCAAAAAAAGGGTATCTTTACAATCAGATACCCTTTTTTAATTTTAACCTATATTTATGAAAATTCTTGGAATTGGCAATGCTCTGGTGGATATCATTCTTTTTCTTGAAGATGAAACCTTATTGAATCGTTTCTCCTTACCCAGGGGCAGCATGCAACTGGTTGATGATCAGATGGCATCGGAAGTGGAAACGGCAGCCGGTTCGTGTCAAAAACATATGGCATCAGGAGGAAGTGCTGCCAATACCATACACGGACTGGCCCGGCTGGGTGTTGAAACAGCTTTCATGGGTACTGTCGGAAAGGATTCTTTTGGGGATTTCTTTATCCGGGATATGGAAAGCTGTGGGATTCTTCCACTGCTTACCTCAAGTGCCACCAGTACTGGCCGTGCTATTTCGCTGGTTACTCCCGGAGGTGAACGTACCTTCACCACTTACCTGGGTGCTGCAATTGAACTTGCTGTCAGTAATTTAACAACAGATTTATTCCGTGGATACCACCACCTTCATTTGGAAGGCTACCTGGTTCCCAACCAGCAACTGGTGGAGAAAGCCTTTGTGCTTGCCAGGCAGAACAACATGTCGGTTTCACTGGATATGGCCAGCTTTAACGTTGTGGAAGCCAATCTTTCTTTCCTTGACCGCATCATCAGACAATACAAACCCATCATTTTTGCCAATGAGGAAGAGGCAAAGGCCTTTACCGGCCTGACAGATCCTGCTGAAGCAATTGACTATTTTGCCGGAATTACCAATACGGCCATTGTAAAAATTGGATCCAGGGGGTCACTCATTACACACCAGGGCAAGAGGTACTCAGCTGATGCAATCCGGGCAAATTGCATTGATACCACGGGCGCAGGAGACCTTTACGCTGCAGGATACCTTTACGGATTGGCCAATAACCTGAGCCCGGAAAAATGCGGAACCATCGGTTCCCTGCTGGCCGGAAAGGTAATTGAAGAAGCCGGGGCAAAGATCAGCGAAG
>CAYVBH010000139.1:0-10146 GCA_964449015.1 uncultured Bacteroidales bacterium | reverse complement strand
AGGATCCACTGAATCATCATTTCAGCTCCTTCCGGTATTTTCATTACCGGAAACAGGGGCGCAGTCTGTATGTCCATATCATGGATCAATCCTGCTTCGGCGAAAGAGATCCCTCTTTCATCAAACCAGAGCTTTAAAGGCTTTTCCATCCACAAGGTGTCCGCATCGCCAACCCGGCCGCTAAACCCATCCTGCATGCCATAGGCCCTGATACAAAACTCCTGATCTCCAATAGGAACAACATCCAGGCAGATCCCGGCATCCAGACTTATTTCCCAGTCATTCCCCGGTATGCCGGTAATCACATGGTGGTTCTGAATTGTCCATGTTGAAGGTATGTGGCTGTTTTCAATCCATATGTGATGATTCTTATCAGTCCATTTAATATCAGCAAGCGCATTCTGAACAAATATTGACGGATGGGGTTTTACCCGGTTGTGCATGATATTCCGCTGGTCCAGGATCCGGTTCTGAATGTTTTCGGTTGATGTGATCAGCTCGGGAGAGGTGCCGTAATGATAAAACAAACCCCGGTTCATGGGGACAACTGCCGAAGAAAGTTGTCCTATTTCCGAATCAACAACGGAAGGATGATTTCCCAGGCAGGTTCCAAAAGAACCATAGAGGTCATAAAAGTCAGGGGTTCCGTTCCTGAAATCCCTGCCCTCCCAGCCGCATTTACGCATCAGCAAATCAACTGCCTTGTCACTCAATATCCAGATACCGACATCCATCAAATACAGATGAGATTCCGACAGCCGTTCAATGGTTCCCAGATCGGCTTTCTGAAGCATGAAATCGAGTTGTTGCGGATTGTTGCGCGGAGTAAAAAATGCACCATGCCGTGAAGCCAGGTGCGGATCGGTCCAGATGCCAAAACATACCACATCAGCCTCGGGCAGGGTAAAGGGAATATCGGCAGATTGTATCAACACATCGCCGGCCGCAATCATCACATGCTGACCGGCACCTGATGCTTCCATAATACGCTCCAGAAGAGGTAATTGCAAATCGAGCAGTATCTGATCGATCCGCTGTCCCCTGCTCCAGCGGAATACAGGTACCGGGGCCAGAATCTTTCCCGAAGGAGCATAAGCGGGTAGCCTGCGGCTTTGGCCTCCGGCGTGAATGACAATTTTTTTGTCTTCGCCCAAATAATCTTCAAAGGAGGCTGAATGGCTTGTGCATTTTTCATGTCCGGCAAGCAGCCAGGCAGTCCCTCCGCCCGATCCGATCTTTGATCCTTCCGGGTCGCTCATCACAAACCATTGGTCCTTGATGTTTCCGGTAATTTCGTGAAACGAATGAACCAGGTTTTCCGGTAACGATAATAGTTTATGCATATAAAATAAACCTCCAATTTACACATTCTTTGTCAATCCTTGTTTTATAACCAGGCTATGCCGCATCTAATTTCAGAAATAGTAATAAATTTGTTTTGCTTAATGATATTTGGTGTCGGATACCCCTTCTGTATGTTGAATTTCTACAAGGCGATATATAAAAAGACTTTAAAGCACAACTCAGGCTTTTGTGTTTTTCCATATTCAAAATGCAACTTCTTAATGTATAATCATAATTGTACTCCATGAAAAAACTGTTATTCTTTGTTTCGGTTGTTTTGATCTGTAGTATTATATCTGCACAGCAAACTCAAAAGGCATCTATTACCGTTAAATCAGAAAAACCATCAGGAATAATTGACTCCAAGGTTTACGGCCAGCTTTTTGAGCACATCTATTTTTCAGCTGACGGTGGATTATGGGGTGAAATGATTGCCGAGCGTTCATTTGAACCTGAACAATATCCCGGGATTCCACCACGCGATGGGTTTTTCGATGGCTGGTACGAAGATGACGACCACGTCCTTCAATCACCCACTCTATATGAACAACCAATCCCAATGGCTACAATCAATGGCGACAGCTATGTGATCTGCGCAGATATCAAATGGCATTCATACAAACTTAGCCGGCATATGTGGAGCGGCGGTTATGCCGATATGAGGGTGGAATTCAGAGATATTTCCGAAGGACTTAGCTATCGTTTCCGAATTCATGATCCGCAATACGAACCTGCAAATCCGCGAAATCCGCAAGCTGTCAAAGAAGCCACTTTTGCCATTGAGAAGGAGTCAGTATCCGAACGTCAGGGACGTGATGGTAAACCGATGAAAATATCGGTATGGGAACCTGTTGCCAGTGCATTGGTGAAGCCCGGCCAGATAAATCCTGCAGAAGCCTGGCACAATTTGCGTATCAGTTGCAATGGTAAAAGTGTCAGCGTGTTCTGGGACGGAAAAAGAGTTCTGAAATACAACAATCTGTTTAATCCATTGGTAAAAAACGCAATCTCGTTTGGAGTAAACTATACAGATGCCGATTTTAAAAATATCAGAATAACTTCCCCTGACGGCAAAACTGTATACTTCGAAGGAATGCCTGAAGTAGTAAAAATACCTGCTGTTGCTCCTCAATGGAAATCATTCGGAAACGGTAAATACGAAATGGTGAAAGGTGATGCAGTGAATATGAAATATTCGCAGAAGATATCCGCCACTTCTGAATCGACTGGAATTGCCCAGGGACCTTTTTCAATAAAGAAAGGGGAGGTTTATACAGGCTCCATTTGGGCAAAGGGCGATGGCACTTCAGAATTAACCCTGAGTTTTATCTCCGGAGGCAGAAATATTACCTCCCAGGTAATCGGCAAACCGGTTGGCGATTGGAAGAAATACAAATTTTTACTTGAAGCAGGAGATTATGAAGGCGATGCCGAACTTGCCATTGGGGCAAAAAACGGCAGCCTTCAGGTTGACCAGATCAGCATGATGTCGCATACTGCAATAAGCCTGGGAGGTTTCAGACCCGATATTTATAAAGCTGTCAAGGAACTGGCCCCAACCAATCTTCGTTGGCCGGGTGGAGGCTATGCCGCTCAGTACAGCTGGAAGTGGGGAATTGGCCCACAGGAAAACCGTGAGCGTTGGGCTCACTATATGTGGATGAACTATGATCAGAATAGTTTTGGAACAGATGAATTCATCCAGCTTTGCCGCCAGATTAATTCCGAGCCTGTGATGGTGGTACGTATCGGTTTTGACAGACCTGAATCAGAACATGCTGAGATACTTCAGGAGGCCTGTGACTGGGTGGCTTATTGCAATGAGCCTGCAACGGGCAAATGGGGAAGCATCAGGGCAGCTAACGGTCATCCTGAGCCATACAATGTAACCTATTGGGAAATTGACAATGAAATGTGGGAATATGGAATTGAAAAATACGAGGCTGCAGTAAGGGAATTTTCAACTGCCATGCGAAAAGTTGATCCGAACATTAAGATAGCCGTATGCGGAGGGTTTGGAATTGAGACCGATAAGGAATTCCTGAACCGTTCCGGTAATTACTTCGATTATGTAAGCCTGCATCATTATGAGAGGCCTGACGGATATGCCGCCGGCCCTGGAAGACTTGCTACCCAATATGACCAATATGCCGAAATGATTGCCTCGTGCCCCAATCCAAATATCAAACTCTATATTTCAGAATGGAACCTGAGCAGCATTGACTGGCGTACCGGCTTATTTGCCGGAGGATTTCTGAATGTTTGCGAACAGCGACCTGTTGTTGAAATGGGCGCTGCAGCCCTGTTCATCCGTCGTACCGATGCACCTGACTGGAACAATGCGTTTATCAATTTCGATTACAAAGGCCTGTTTGTTGCCCCTAATTACCTGGTGACCAAATTATGGTATGACAACTTTTCCAGGTATCGTTTGTCCTATACCGGAGAAACCGGGAGTTTAAGCATCAACACAACGCTCTCGGAAAACGGAAAAGAGGTCATTGTAAAAATTGTGAACCCAACAGAAAATGTCTACGGTTTGTCGGTCAAAGGAGACTGGAAATCATTGACGGGTGCCGGATACGAGTATATCGCCCCGGGCTCGCTGACAGCCGAAAACTCTATGGATTCACCAAATACAGTTTCTGTTGAGAAAAAGGAAGTAACTATTTCTGACAACGCGGTCTCTTTAGATATTGCACCTTTGTCAGTTGGAGTGCTCAAACTTACCAGGGGTTTTTGAAATAAATAATGTTGATGGTAAACAAGTCCAAATATACCCGTATTGCCTTCACCATAGGCGTTGTTGCTTTAATATTAGGCGTTGTTGATCCTCTGGAAGGATCGGTGATAATTGCCGCAGGTTCGGTTATTATAGCATTAACAACGTTCCTGACACGCGATCGCCACTGTAAGCTCTTTCTGGCAGCAGCAATAATGATCTGTTTTGGAGTTTTTTGTATATGGTATGTATCATTTTTAGGAGGTTATGACCCTAAACACGAATGGTGGTGGAATGTATTAATCTTTCCCTATCCGGCAGGATGGATCATGAACATAACCATTTTGATTGTCAGAATGATTAAAAAGCCTAAAAACACCCCATAGAAAATTAAAAAATATCGGTTCAAAGTATCCGCGCGCGTGGCAACCCCGTTTTCACGGCCATATCATCCGCGATGATGAATCGTTCCAATGAATTCAATCATACATCCGCAATAATCCTTCTAAATGGGATGAGGATGAATTCAGAAAATAATCGCCACATCAGGTAAGGCAAACCTTAACCAGAAAAAATTGCCTTATTTAAAATCAAATGCAACCTTTTTCTTATTTCTTTACACTATAGTGTGAATTTTTACCGGAATGATCTTCTCACAACGCCAGGATCCAATAGAAATTATTGTGCAGGGTTGCCTGAATAACGACAGGCATGCTCAGAAAAAGCTATTTGATTTGTATAAAGATGCCATGTATACCGTAGTTTATAGAATACTCAGAAATGAAACACTGGCTGCCGATGCGCTACAGGAAGGTTTTATCCAGGTTTTCTCCGGTATCCGTAATTTCAGGTTTGAAGCTACCTTGGGAAGCTGGATTAAAACGGTAATGGTTAGAAGCGCGCTGAAAATTCTGCGAAATGAGCCCCTCTTTCAAAAAAGTGAACCCGAAGCAAATCAGGTGGCCATTGAATGGGACGCGAACCTCACAGGTGAAATTCTTGATAAGGCCATTGCTCGTCTCAGCAACGGTTACAGAACCGTTTTCCTGTTGATAGAAGTAGAAGGATACAGCCATACTGAAGTTGCCGAAATACTCGGTATCTCGCCGGGAACATCCAAATCGCAACTTTCCAGGGCAAAGGCCATCCTTCAGCAAATGCTTAAAGAATTGATGAACTCATGAAAGAGAAAAACCGGCATATCCTCAAAAAAGCCATCGGTGAAATGCCAGTACACAGGCTGCCCAATGAATTCTTGTG
The DNA here is from genome assembly GCA_964449015.1 of uncultured Bacteroidales bacterium. Taxonomy (GTDB): domain Bacteria; phylum Bacteroidota; class Bacteroidia; order Bacteroidales; family UBA10428; genus UBA5072. The sequence goes on along the minus strand of CAYVBH010000139.1, from coordinate 4,820 downwards.
GGAGCGGATCATTGAAAGCAGGGCAAACCATCAGGCATTGCCGGATCGTTTACCCACTTTCAAAGCACCGGAGGGAGTCTGGGAAAACATCGCGAAGGAATTAAACAACAAACCTGCCATCAAACCACGGCGTGCATTACAGTATGTTCGTCTGGCAGCTGCCATTACCGGCATAATCATGATGCTCGGCACCGGTTGGATTATGATCCGGAATCAATCCGGAAATGCCACCCGGCAAATCGCGGTATCCGGCCTGAACAATTCTGTAACTGATAAAGTAACCCAATCGCCACTTGTATATGATCCCGGACTATGCCGGAGCAATCCCCGTGCATGCAACACAAAGTTATTTAAAGAACTTGACCGGCAATGGCATGATGTTAAAAAGGAACTCGAAATGCTCGAACCTGAAATCCGTCATAACGACCCACAACTTACCGGGTACTTTTACCGGTTGGACAACCTGAAAATTGAGATTGAGAAAAAGATGCTGAAACTAATACTTGAGTCATGATATACCTAAAGCCAAAAATGCTTCTGTTGTTGTATTTTCTTCTTGGCCGGCAAGTGTTTCTATTAAATGCGCAACAAGACACCCTGCTAGTTATTCCGGCAGAAATCAATTCCATGGATGATGAATTTGACCAGAAATACAAACAATATATCCGACAAAACGAACCCACAATCAACCACTTGTGGAAGCTTAACCTGGTCGACCTGGACGTACCTGTTTTCAGCCTGGGTTATGAGCATAAACTGGGCAAACTGTGGAGCACAGAAAGTTATCTGAAAGTTGGACTTCCGGCATATGGGGGATATTACGGGATGGATGTTGAATGGTCCTTTAGTCATCAGCTTAAGTTCTATTACAATCTCAAACGCCGTGAACAACTGGGCAGAAAAACCAATGGCTTTAACGCCAACTACATTTCCATAGGCATTTTTGGAGGAGAAGAACGTGATCCCAAGCCTGGTTACAAGAGCGATATGCTCAAGGATGCTGAATCGTGTTATGGGGTAGGTCTGAAATTCGGCATGCAACGGCGAATAGGAAATTTCTTTATTGAGCCCTATGTTGGTGTGAATTATCAGTATTACAACCTGGTTGAAACAGACGGTTCTGCCCTATTTTCTGACCAACTGGAATCGGGGAAATCGGGACGCTGGAATTTTCAGCCGGATATAGGTATTAAGGCCGGCATTGCCCTGGAATCCTTGTTTAAAAATTATCAGAACATTGCCGGTAACCCGGGTGGATTTTCACTTCAGGACTCCTTAAAAAGAAGCCGCGTAATGTGGAAAATAAACCTGGTTGACCTCAGGCTTTTCATGCCCAATTTGGGTTTTGAGTTCCGATTAGCCAAAAATATCACTTCTGACAGTTATGTAAAATTTGGTGTAGGAACCAGGTCAGTTCTATACGACGATGGTCAATCGGGTTTCGGGCTTGAAGGACTAACCGAGATGGGATTTGAACAGCAGTTTAAATACTATCACAATTTCAAAAGGCGCGAATCTCACGGGAGAAATACCCTGGGTTTCTCAGGTAACTATCTGTCTTTAGGTTTTTATCTAAATAGCAATACGCATAGTTACGATTGGACATATCTTGACCTTACAAACAGGAGATATGAAAATCTAAGCCGGTTAGGATTAAGTTTCAGTTACGGATTACAACGTCGCTTTGGAGATATCGGGTATGTGGATGTATTTGGCGGAATCGCCTATGAAATATACGAAGTGCCGGCTGAAAGTGCCTTTCATTTAGGACAGCAATCCAACCAGGGATTTGTGCCCATATTCGGGATTCGGGCCGGATTGGCAATCGGAACCGGAATAAAGCTGAAAAGTTTGTTGAAATAGCTTAAAACAGATTGAAATGAAGAAACTAATCCATAGTCTACTGCTTGTCCTTTTGTGGTTTGCTATTAATACCAATGCCATGCCGCAGGAAACTGTCAAGATGGTTACCCGTAAAGCTGAAAAGACATTTCCTTTTAACAGCAAAAACGGGCAGGTGATCATCAACGCTGAAAAGGGCAAAATCCAGATTCAAAGCTGGGACCGTGATGAAGTGTATATTGTATTCAGTATTTCAGCCAAAAATGCAGATGCAGATCTAGCCAGGCAGGAACTGGATTACATGAATTTCAACCTGGTAAAAGACAGGGGCAATATATTTTTGAATAACAAAATGAACCTGCCTACAGCACATAAGGAGATCTCCAGTGTGATATCGGCCAATTACGAGATCAAAGTACCGGTTAACTCCAATATCCGTATCAACAACAAATTCGGCCGTGTTGTTGTTACCTCCACAAATGCCACCCTCATCAGCGGCGATCTGCAATACTGCGATGTATTGTTTCAGTCGTACCAAGGCATTATTGACCTGACCATTGAAGTTGGTGATCTGAGTTGCCTGAATGCCAACCTCAAGGGAGAAGTGAATTCCCGGCACACGAATATACTGCTCAATGAAACAACCGGAAAACTTTCGCTTCAAACCCGGTATGGCAGTATCAATCAGAAATACGGAATTGAGGCAGCAGATCTTGCTATCAACAGTTACGCCACCGACATTCTCATTGATAACAGGGCATGCCATAAACTCGATTTAAGTATCAGCGGTGTTAATTGTCCTTTGACACTTACCCGGGAGTGTTACACTCCTGATAAAAGCCTGCTGCAATCAACCTATAGCCCGGCATACAAAGATGCCTCGTGGACACTTAAATACACTCCGCCCGTCAAATCTCCCAAACTAAAAATTCAATCATCATTCGGAACCATGAACCTGTTGTAATCATTCAGTGTATGTTCCACATTCAGGCATGAGTCTGAATCGTTCCAACGAATTCAATCATACATCCGCAATAATCCGGTGAAATGGGGTGAGGATGAAAGCATCATAATATTACTGTACAGAATAAAAAAGCGGCACCATTAATGGTGTCGCTTTTTTGTTGCCCCGCTAGGAATCGAACCTAGAGTCTTCTGATCCAGAGACAGACGTGTTGCCAATTACACTACAGGGCAAAATCACTTTTTGTGAAAAGAGATGCAAAAATATAAAGAGTATTGGTTATTTCAAAATAATATTTAAAAAGAGTGACGAGAGACAAGGGACATGGGACAAGCGGGGTATAGGGGATTGGGATTTGACTGACACTGTTACTCGTCATACTTCGACCTGCCTACCGGCAGGCAGGCAAGCTCTGTATGACTTTGCTGGTTACAATGAGATTGTCTATAGCTACTCCCGCTGTTACTACTGGTGCTACTGCCACAGCGCCTAGTCTTGACTCTTGGATCTTGGTTCTTAGATCTTGGATTTTCCTTCCTGGATCTTCGCCCAGTCATCCTTCAACGTTGCCGTGCGGTTGATGACGATCTTGCCGGGCTGTGAATCCCTGTCCACACAGAAATACCCGGTGCGCTGAAACTGGTACTTTTCACCGGCTTTTACGTGAGCCAGTCCCGGCTCTGCTTTGGCAACAATAACTTTCAGTGAGTCGGGATTCAGGCTGGATTTCCAGTCCTTCCCCTCCTCCACGTCATCAGGATCGGGAACCTGGAAAAGCCGGTCGTATAACCGCACTTCCACATCCAATGCATGCTTTGCCGATACCCAGTGTATGGTGGCCTTTACCTTGCGGTTGGCCCCTTCGAGCCCGCTCCGCGTGGTGGGATCGTAGGTACACCTGATCTGGCTGATCGCTCCGGTGGCTTCATCCTTGTCCACACCGGTGCATTTGATGATATACCCGTTTTTCAGCCTTACTTCGTTGCCGGGAGAAAGGCGGAAAAATTTCTTGGGAGGATCTTCCATGAAGTCGTCGCGTTCGATATAAAGTTCCTTTGAAAAAGGGATTTCGCGGGTGCCTGCACTTTCATCTTCGGGATTGTTCTCGGCCTCCATCATTTCAACCAGGTCTTCGGGGTAATTTTCAAGAACTACCTTAACCGGATTGGAAACTACCATCACGCGCAGTGCTTTTTTATTCAGGTCTTCACGCACCAAATGTTCGAGCAGCGTAAATTCGATGATGTTCTCACGTTTCGCAATTCCTACAGTTTCCACAAAGTTGATGATCGACTCGGGTGTGTAACCCCTGCGACGTAAGCCGCAAATGGTAGGCATGCGCGGGTCATCCCAGCCGCTCACGTGACCTTCATTCACCAGTTGCAGCATCTTACGCTTGCTCATGATGGTATAATTCAGATTCAGGCGGGCAAATTCAATCTGCCGGGGGCGGTATTCGCCGTCGGCAATCTGGTCGAGACACCAGTCGTATAAAGGCCTGTGTACCTCAAATTCAAGGGTGCACAACGAATGGGTGATACCCTCGATGTAATCCGACTGCCCATGGGCCCAGTCGTACATGGGATAAATGCACCATTTGTCGCCGGTGCGGTGGTGATGGGCATGTTTGATTCGGTACAAAACCGGATCGCGCATATGCATGTTGGGTGAGGTCATGTCGATTTTTGCCCGAAGCACCTTGGAACCATCTGGAAATTCACCGTTCTTCATGCGCATGAACAGATCCAGGTTTTCTTCAGCCGAGCGGTTGCGGTACGGACTTTCAGTGCCCGCCTGCGTGGGAACTCCACGGTTGGCAGATATCTCCTCTGCCGTGCATTCATCTACATAGGCTTTACCTTTGTTGGTAAGCAACACTGCCCATTCGAAAAGCTGGTCGAAATAATCCGATGCATAATGAGCTTCACCGGCCCACTGAAAACCAAGCCACTGAATGTCTTCCTTAATGGCATCCACGTATTCCACGTCCTCGGTAACCGGATTGGTATCGTCG
>CAYVBH010000138.1:0-10253 GCA_964449015.1 uncultured Bacteroidales bacterium | reverse complement strand
GGCGAAATTTTCAGCGATCATCTTTTTATTGGCCGATACCACCGCTTTCCCTTTTCTCAGCGCCGATGTCACAATTTCACAGGCGGCATCCACTTCGTCGATCAGTTCGACCACCACATCAATTTCGGGATCATTCAGGATCTCATCGCGGTTGATGGTGAATAACGAGGAATCAATCGGACGGTTTTTTTCGGGATGTTTGATACAGATCTTTTTAATTCGGGCATCGATTCCGCGGGTTTGATGCAATACATTATACAAACCCTGACCGACACAACCAAAACCAAAAACACCCAGCGTAATACTCTTTTTCATTTGAGATCGTTTTTAAACCAGTCAGGCAGGCGGGTGAGGAAGACCTGTAAAACAAAAAACCCCTTCTGATAAGCCAAAAGAGATTTCCTACAGATGTCTTATCTTTCTCCGAAAAACCGGAGCAGGATTTAGCACCTTCTTCCGGTATGCCGGAAGGGTTGCTAAGGTTTCACAGGGCCTTACCCTCCACCTTTCTGGATAAGTAAATAAATAAGGAACGAGAAGGCAAATGTAATATGGTTTTTGTTATTAAAAAAATAACCATTTCTCATTTTCTCCGTTAAAGGCAATTAATTTAGCGCAGTTATTTTTTTATCATGAGAACCATTATCACTGTTGTAGTTGGTCTTACCTGCAGCAATTTATTCATGACCTTTGCCTGGTATGGGCATTTGAAGAATATGAAAACCAGCCACTGGTTTATTGCAGCGTTACTGAGCTGGGGAATTGCCCTGTTTGAATACCTGATCCAGGTGCCCACCAACCGGATCGGGTCGAGTCAGCTGACTGTAGGGCAGTTAAAAATTATCCAGGAAGTGATTACGTTAAGTGTTTTTATACCATTCAGTTTTCTTTACCTCAAGGAACCTTTGAAAACCAATTACCTGTATGCGGGGATTTGCATGATCGGTGCGGTGTACTTCATGTTTAAGGCATAGACATGCCCTGGTGCAAAAAAACCACGCCGTGGCGTGGTTCTACTTAATCATTATTTTTTCGGTGTGATTTACTTTGGCTGAAAAGCCAACTCTGACCAGGTAAATTCCTTTCTGCAATTTATCGAGATCGATCACTTCAGATGTGGATCCTGAAGGATATTCCTGCGCAAAAACGATTTCACCCGTAATATTCATAATTTGTATAGAATGGAAACTTTCGGATGATTTGATGGTCAACCTGCCTTCGGTAACCGGATTGGGGAAGATTTCAATATTTTTTTCAGGCTGGTCAATTTCTTCTGAAATGTAGAACGGATTTAGCGAATAGGACTCGGAATAAGGGGGCAGACTGCTACCCCATATTGATGAAGCCCACATAACGAGTATGGCTAATAAGGGTATAATTTTTTTCATAGGCTTAACAATTAACACAAATATACCACAAAAATCATTCCGATGCACCTTTAAAAAATGTTAAAGTTAACTAAAGCATACCCAGTTCAAACAGGGCTTCTTCCGACATCATCGACTGGTTCCAGGGCGGATCGAAAACCAGGTTGATATCCACACCGGCGACTCCGGGGATGGATTCCACCTTTTCTTTGATTTCATTCGGAAGCACGTCGGCAACCGGACAATTGGGCGCTGTCAGCGTCATAGTAATCTTCACCTGTTGATGATCGTCGGTTTCAATATCATAAATCAACCCCAGATCATAAATATTCACCGGAATTTCCGGGTCAAAAATATTCTTCAGCGTGTTGACGATCTCAACCTCGAGGGATAATATATTTTCGCTTTGTGACATTGTAGAAAATGCTTTTGGCCATTGGCCATTGGCTAAAAGCTAATGGCTTCTTTTTATTGATATTTCGTCTGGTATGCCAGTGCATACAATTTCATTTGTTTGATCATGGAAAGCAATCCGTTTGACCGGGTCGGTGACAGGTTCTGGCGCAGCCCGATGCGATCGATAAAAAAAAGATCGACATTCAGTATTTCCGCAGGCGTCCGTCCTGATAATACCCGGATCAACAGGGCAACAATTCCTTTGGTGATGATGGCATCACTGTCGGCACTGAAATCAATTTTACCCTGGTTGTATTCTGCGTTGAGCCATACTTTCGACTGGCACCCGTTGATCAGGTTCTCTTTAATTTTTAGTTTGGGATCAATAACGGGCAACTCTCTGCTGATTTCGATCAGGTAGTTGTATTTATCCATCCAGTCGTCATATACTTCAAATTCTTCAATGATCTCGTTTTGAATATCGGTGATGCTTTTCACATGTATAACATTAACAATTGACATAATAATTGGTTGTGAATATACGAAAATTAGCCAAACAGGGTTTTTACCTTTTTCACTCCCTCAATCAGGGCATCGATTTCCTCGCCGGTGTTATAGAGTGCCAGAGAAGCCCTTACGGTGCCTTCAATGCCGTAGTGCTGCATGACAGGTTGCGCGCAATGGGTTCCGGTTCGCACGGCTATGCCCATTTTGTCGAGAACCATTCCGGTATCATAAGGATGTACTCCGTGGACGGTGAATGAAAGGATCGAACTTTTATGAGGCGCGGTACCATAAAGTTTTACATAGCCAAGTTCAAGCAGTTTCGCGGTTCCCTGGTGCAGCAGTTTTTGCTCATGTTGTGTAATATTTTCAATTCCCAGACCGGTGATGTAATCCAGGGCCCTGGCAAGTCCGCTTGCACCTATATAATTAGGTGTGCCTGCTTCAAATTTGAATGGAAGTACGTTATAAGTGGTTTTTTCAAAAGTGACCACATCAACCATATCACCGCCTCCCTGGAACGGAGGTAATTCTTCGAGCCATTTTTCCTTGCCATAAAGTATGCCGATCCCTGTTGGGGCGTAAATCTTATGCCCTGAAAACGTGAAGAAATCGCAATCCATCTGCTGAACGTCGATCGAAGTGTGCTGTACCGATTGGGCGCCGTCAACCAAAACCGGGATGTTGTGCCGATGTGCTTTTTGGATAATTTCTTTTACAGGATTGATTGTTCCCAGGGTGTTGGAAACATGAATTACACAAATCAACCTGGTTTTTTCATTGATCATGCGGTCCAATTCACCCAGCATGAGGACGCCTTCATCGGAAAACGGGATCACCCGGAGTTTTGATTTTTTGCGTTCGCAGAGCATCTGCCAGGGAACGATGTTGGCATGGTGTTCCATTTCGGTAATGATGATTTCATCGCCTTCACGGATGTATTTCTCGCCGAATGAGAAGGCCAGTCCGTTTATGGAGGAAGTGGTTCCCGGGGTGAAGATAATTTCATTGGGAGAGGCAGCATTGATAAAATGTTGCACTGTTTTCCGGGCATTTTCATAATCTTCGGTGGCCTGTTCACTCAGGTAATGAACCCCGCGGTGGATGCTGCTGTTGCGTCGCAGGTAATACTCGTTGACACAATCGATTACACACCGGGGTTTCTGTGTTGTGGCTCCGTTATCAAAGTAAACCAGGGGCCGGTTGTATACTTGTTGACTTAGGATGGGGAAGTCCTCGCGTATTTGATCAATGTTGAAACTCATGGAAAACGTTTTTACCCGCAATTGATGTTGCAGTCGTTGCATTTGGAAAGTTCGCCTTTCAGCCTTTTGTCAACCAGGTCAATGATTCTCTCCTTTAAAACAGGAATGGAAATGCGGCTTACAATTTCATTGGCAAATGCGTACATCAGCAAGTGCCGGGCCTCGACTTCAGGAATACCGCGTGAACGCAGGTAGAAAAGGGATTCTTTGTCGAGCTGTCCCACAGTGGCCCCATGACTGCATTTGACATCATCGGCATATATTTCAAGGTGTGGCTTGGTATTCATTCTTGCAGCAGATGACAGCAGGATGTTGTTGTTTTTCTGGTATGCCTGTGTTTTTTGAGCGTCTTTTCGCACCAGGATTTTCCCATTAAAAGCTCCGGTGGCCTCCTCATCAAGGATACCCTTAAAAAGCTGGTTCGAGGTGCAAAGCGGACTGGCATGGTCGATGAGCACGAAATTGGCAACATGTTGCCGGTCGTCACACAGGAAAAGGCCGTTCAGGTTTGCCTCGGCTCCGGTACCATTGAGTGTTACATAAAAACTGTTCCGAATGAGCCCGCCATGCAGCGATATGCTGTTGCTGTTGAATCGGCTGTTTTCGAGCTGGTGAATAAACAGGTTGTTGATCTGGGTGGAATGGCTGTTTTCGTTCTGGAGCCTGTCGAAACCCAGCGAGGCGTTCTTTCCTGTGTATATTTCGGTAAGTGTATTGGCCAGGTAACTGTGGCTGCAAAGTGTATGATCGCAAACCACAATGTTTGAAGAGCTGTTTTCTTCGGCAATGATCAGGTTGCGCCGGTTGATCCTCAGGTTTTTAAAAGAATGACTCAGGTTGATGATTTGAATGGGCTTTTCAACGGTTACATTCTTGGGGATGTAAATGAAAACTCCATCCTGGGCAAAAAGGGTGTTGAGAGCAACAAGTCCGTCAGTCGACGTATCGGCATATTTTGAATAATGCGCTTCGAAAAGGCGGGGGTATTTTACTGAGGCTTCACTCAGGCTGCATACAACAACTCCTTCGGGCAGGCCGCTGACCTGTAAATCGGTGGCATAGAATCCGTTCAAAACCAATGCCACATGGGTGTCGAGTTCAGGAACATCGCATTGGAATATGCTCCGGATGTCGATTTTAAAGGGGTTGGGATTAAGTTCGACCTCATACTGCCCGTTGAAGTATTGTTCGAGGGGTGTGTAGCGGTAATTTTCACTCTTCGTGGTGGGAATTCCCAGCCTTTCGAAATCACTGAAAGCCTTTTCCCTGTATAGGTTCATAAAATGTCCGGATCCCGATTCAAGTTCTCCGTTGTTCTTTTCAAACAGGCTGATCAGGTCACTTTTCAATGTAGCAGAAACAGTATCATTCATAGGTCAACAGCCGATTATTCATTATCCTCCTTAATCCAGTCATATCCTTTTTCTTCGAGTTCAAGTGCGAGTTCCCTGCCACTTGATTTGACGATCTTTCCCTTATACAATACATGCACAAAATCGGGCACAATATATTCAAGCAGCCGCTGATAATGGGTAATCACGATGGTGGCGTTGTCTTGCCGGCGCAATTTATTCACGCCCTGGGCAACAATACGGAGCGCGTCGATGTCGAGTCCGGAATCGGTTTCATCGAGTATAGCCAGGGTGGGTTCCAGCATGGCCATCTGGAAAATCTCGTTTTTCTTTTTTTCGCCGCCAGAAAAGCCTTCGTTTACTGAGCGGTTGGTCAGGCTGCTGGTGAGTCCGACCAGATCTTTTTTGTCGCGCATGAGTTTCAGGAAATCAGAAGCAGAGATCGGATCGAGGCCTTTGAATTTCCTGTGTTCGTTGATGGCTGTTTTCATGAAGTTAACAATGGAAACTCCCGGAATTTCAACCGGGTACTGGAAGCCCAGGAACAATCCCCTGCGGGCCCTGTCTTCGGGGCTCATCCCGAGCAAGTCTTCATTCAGGAAGGTAACTGATCCCGCGGTAATTTCAAAAATATCCCTTCCGGCCAATGCAGCAGCCAGGGTGCTTTTGCCGGAGCCGTTGGGGCCCATGATGGCATGAACTTCTCCGGCTTTTACTTCCAGGTTGATTCCCTTGAGGATTTCTTTGCCGTCGATGGAAACGTGTAAATCTTTAATTTGTAACATAATCAATTATATATCTAATTCATTTCAAACAGGTACGGACAGGTCGCAACCTGTCCCTACCACAATCATCCTACACTGCCCTCCAGACTGATTTGCAACAATTTCTGGGCTTCCACGGCAAATTCCATGGGCAGCTTGTTCAGCACTTCACGGGCATAGCCATTGATGATAAGTCCAACCGCGTTTTCGGTATCAATTCCGCGCTGGTTGCAGTAAAATATCTGGTCTTCGCCAATTTTCGAAGTGGTGGCTTCATGTTCAATGATGGCTGACTGATTTTCCACTTCGATATAAGGGAAGGTGTGTGCGCCGCATTTGTCGCCCATGAGCATGGAGTCGCACTGGGTAAAATTTCTTACATTTTCAGCAGACTTCAGTACTTTAACCAGGCTTCGGAAGCTATTCTGGCCGTGTCCGGCGGAAATACCCTTGGATATGATGGTGCTGCGGCTGTTTTTTCCTATATGAATCATTTTGGTTCCGGTGTCGGCTTGCTGATAATTGTTGGTAACAGCCACCGAATAAAATTCACCCGTGGTGTTGTTTCCGCGCAGTATGCAGCTTGGATATTTCCAGGTGATGGCTGATCCGGTTTCCACCTGGGTCCAGGAGATTTTGGAATTGTCGCCTTTACACAAGCCGCGTTTGGTAACAAAGTTGTAGATGCCTCCCTTGCCGTTTTTATCTCCGGGATACCAGTTTTGTACCGTGGAATACTTTACTTCGGCGTTTTCCAGGGCCAGAATCTCCACAACTGCTGCATGCAGCTGGTTTTCGTCTCGCATGGGAGCAGTGCATCCTTCCAGATAACTCACATAGCTGTCGTCATCAGCAACCAGAAGCGTACGTTCAAACTGGCCGGTATTGGCCGCGTTAATACGGAAATAGGTGGAAAGTTCCATGGGACAGCGCACTCCTTTCGGAATATAGCAAAACGAACCGTCACTAAAAACAGCTGAGTTCAAGGCGGCAAAGTAATTATCGGTATAGGGCACTACGGTTCCCAGGTATTTTTTTACCAGCTCGGGAAATTCACGTATGGCCTCACTCATGGAGCAAAAAATAATGCCCAGTTCAGCCAGTGATTCCCGGAAGGTGGTTTTAACTGAAATGCTGTCCATTACAGCATCTACGGCAACTCCTGAGAGCAATTTCTGTTCTTCGAGCGGTATGCCCAGCTTATCGAAAGTCCTTAACAATTCCGGATCTACGTCATCCAGACTTGCAGGTCCGGCTTTCTGCCTGGGTGCAGCATAAAATATGATATCCTGGTAATTGATCTCGGGTATGGTGAGATGAGCCCACGCGGGCATTTTCATCGTCTGCCAGTGTCTGAATGCCTTAAGCCGGAATTCCAGCATGAATTCAGGTTCGTTCTTTTTTGCCGAAATCAGCCGGACGACATCTTCATTCAGCCCTTTGGGTATGGTTTCCGTGTCAATATCGGTAACGAAACCATATTTATATACACCTCCGGTAACCTCATTCAGCAGATTATCCTGTGATTCTTCCATGAAAACAATTGTTTATAGCTCAACGATTCGATTCATTATTGTATTTAGACTAATTCTAAATAATGGCAAATATACTAAATCTGTATCAATTTATACTGATATTTGCCGCGTTTTAGGCTTTAATAACATGAACAACGGGAAGCAGCAAAGTGATGAGATATCGGGGCTTGGAGAGTTCGGACTGATCAGGCATCTGACGACGGGACTGGAGAACCGGAATGAGAGCACAATTAAAGGTGTGGGAGATGACGCTGCCGTACTTGGCTTCGGAAACCGAAAAGTAGTGATTTCCACCGACATGCTTGCAGAAGGAGTGCATTTCAACCTGGTGTACACCCCATTGAAGCATTTGGGATATAAAGCTGCCGTGGTCAATTTTTCAGATATCTATGCCATGAATGCACAACCCCGGCAGCTGCTGGTTTCCATGGCGTTATCGGCCAAATTCAAACTGAGCATGGTAGAGGAAATTTTTGCAGGGATCAGGCTGGCTTGTGAGCAATATGGGGTGGACCTGGTAGGCGGCGATACCACATCATCGATGACAGGACTGGTGCTCAGTCTCACTGTGGTAGGTGATGCCGCTGATGAGGAGCTGGTTTACCGTTCAGGCGCAGGCGTCAATGACCTGATTTGTGTTTCCGGAAACCTGGGAGGTGCTTATATCGGTTTGCAGGTGCTTGAGCGGGAACGGATCATGTTTGAGAAACATCATGACATGCAGCCTGCCCTGATGGGGTATGACTATGTATTGGAGAGGCAGCTCAAACCCGAAGCGCGGAGAGATATTATTGCCCTGCTGAAGGAATTGGGATTGAAGCCCACTTCGATGATTGATATTTCCGACGGGTTGTCGTCGGAGCTGATGCATATCTGCCAGCAATCGGGCAGGGGATGTAAGATATATTCAGACAAGGTTCCTGTTCACGAAGAAACCCGGCGTATTTCGCAGGAATTCGGTATTGATCCGCTCATTGCGGCCCTGAATGGAGGAGAGGATTATGAATTGCTATTTACGGTTCCCGTGAGCCAGTTTGATCAGGTGGGAAACAGGCAGGAAATTTCCATTATCGGGCATGTGGTTGAGGCTGCCGAGGGAGCCCGGATGATTGATTCACACGGGAGTGTTATTGCGCTGCAGGCTCAGGGTTGGAATGCCCTGGGTTGATCAGTCAATCGGCTTCGTCGAGAAGGCCTTTAATAATACCCCTTTCCGAGTTTTTTACAAAGTTGATCACGTGGTCGCGTTCTTCACATTGCGGGATGCTGGCTTCAATGGCGCGCAATGCGTCGGAGTTGTTGAGCCCTTTCATGTAAAGGGTACGATAGATCTCCTGTAATTCCTGGATCTTTTCGGAAGAGAAATTTCTGCGTCTCAATCCCACCAGGTTCAATCCGGCATAAACAACGGGATCTCTACCTGCCATCACGTATGGCGGAACATCTTTCACCACCTTGCAGCCACCCTGAACCATAACGTGAGTGCCAATGCGGACAAACTGATGCACCAGGCTTCCACCGCCCAATATGGCCCAGTCTTCGATCACCACTTCGCCGCCCAGACCGACATATCCCGAAAGGATGCAATGGTTGCCCACTTTGCAGTCGTGTGCAATATGCACATACGATTGCAGCAGGCAGTCGTTTCCGACAATGGTGGTGCCTTTTGATTTGGTACCGCGGTTGACCGTAACATATTCACGAATGGTGGTGTTGTCGCCGATGACAGCAGTGGTTACCTCACCCTGGAATTTCAGATCCTGCGGAATACCCGAAATAACTGCACCCGGGAATATCCGGCAGTTTTTACCGATCCGGGCGCCATCCATGATGGTGACGTTCGGACCAATCCAGGTGTTGTCGCCAATGACCACATCGCCGTAAATGGTTGTGAAGGGGCTGATTTCCACCTGTTTGCCGATTTTGGCATTGGGATGCAGGGAGTACAATACTTGGTTATTCATTGAGAAATAATGTCTTAAAATAAGTTCATATTAAGCACCTGGTTTTCTGGCGATCTGTGCCATAAACGCGGCCTCGATCACCAGTTGTTCACCCACGAAACCTTCACCATGGCAAAGTGCAATGCCACGCTTGATGGGTTCGGTAAGGATCATGCGGATATTGAGCGTATCACCTGGAACGACCTTACGCTTGAACCTCACGGAATCGATGCGCATGAAGTACAACAGGTAATTTTCCGGATCGGGCACGGAGCTGAGCAAAAGCACTCCGCCTACCTGGGCAAGTGCCTCTATCTGGAGCACACCGGGCATGATGGGTTCTTCGGGGAAATGACCAACGAAGAAGGCTTCATTCATGGTCACGTTTTTAATACCGGAGACAACCCATTCATCCATGTGAGTAATTTTGTCCACCAACAGAAACGGACTTCTGTGGGGCAATATTTTCTGGACCTGGTTGATATCGAATAAAGGCGTTGCGTCGGGATCGTAAGCAGGAGGGAGGGGTTTGTTGTGGCCTGCCTTAATTTGTTTGCGCAGCATTTTGGCAAACTCAACATTGGCATTGTGGCCGGGTTTGTTGGCAATGATGCGTCCTTTCAGCCTGACACCGCACAAGGCCAGGTCGCCGATGATGTCAAGGAGCTTGTGGCGGGCAGGTTCATTTGAAAATGCCAGGTCCACGTTGTTCAGAATGCCTTCGGGTTTTACTTTGATGCTGGGTTTGTTAAACAACTGTGCCAACCGGTCAATTTCTTCCTGTGAAACCGCCCTGTCTATGATTACGATGGCGTTATCCATGTCGCCGCCCTTGATCAGGTTATTTTTCTGGAGAAATTCCAGTTCGTGTAAGAATACAAAGGTACGGCAGGCGGCAAAACCGGTTTCAAATTCCCGGATGTCCTTTAGCGAGGCATATTGATGTCCAATTACTTTGGAATTGAAATCGATATGAACATCTATAAAAAAATCATCATCAGGGTATCCGATGATTTCAATACCCTTTGAATTATCGCAGTATTCGTATTTTTCCTTGAGCTGAAAGTATTGACGGTCGGCTTCCTGTTCCACGATACCGGCAGCAAGAATGGCCTCTACGAATGGTT
>CAYVBH010000137.1:4688-10329 GCA_964449015.1 uncultured Bacteroidales bacterium | reverse complement strand
CCGGACGGTAATGTGTACCGCTGTTTACAATGTTGCCGTATGCATATACGGTTTTACCATTGTCGCGCAGAATGGTTCCGTCGTCAAGCGTAAGTGTTCCGTTAACGGTTAGTGTTGTATTGGTACCGTCCAATGTAAGATCTGTACCACTGTTCACCAGGCTCAGGTTGTTCAATCCATCGGTAATGGTACCGCTGTTCGTGAAATTTTGGGCCAAAGCGCCGTTGAATGTGGTGGTGTTATTTCCCGGAGTATACACTGATCCTGCGCCAATGGTAAAATTACGACCGATGTTTAGGTCAATCGTGTTTGTTTGAAGATTAAGCGCAGTATTGGCCCCCAAAGTAAGATCGTTTAAAATGGTCAGGTTGGAGGCAGGAGTTTCCCATTGTAACGTCACTGTGCCTGTACCTGTCCTTCTGGTGATGTTCATGTTGTAAAACGGAACCGTTGAATTGGCAGTATAAGGCGTTGTGGAACTTGGGAGATTAAGATTCACGGTGCCTCCTGTAACCTGGTAATTGCCTTCCTGTGCCTGAATATCCATTAATGAATAAAAATAGCTACCATTATATCCGGCAACGTATTGGTTATCCGTAAAGTTTATTGCGCCACCGCTCATTTTAAATACCGAATTGGTATTGCTGAGGTTAAACATGGCGGCAGTTACCTGATTTTGCCCCTGCATACGTACATCAACTGTTCCCCCGGTTTGAATATAAGACACAATATTGGTTCCGGTTATGGCCCAAAATTGGCAAAGGCTTAGCGAACCACCTTCAATCAGAAGTTCCGGTGTACCTAATACTCCAAGTACCAGTCCGGTAGAATGAGCCGTAGTTAAAGAGCCGGAGCTGATGCGAAGTTTCCCATATACGGTAGTTGCCTTGTAATACGGATCACCACTATTTAACGTGGTTGAAACGCTAGCACCGTTAATCCATAATTGCGCTGTTGGTATAATATTAATATCTTCACCACCCTGACTCAGTGATGGTATAGTTATATTTTCATTGAGCTTAAGTGTTCCGTAATGAATAAATAATGCCTTGCTGTATGTACCCCATCCAAATCCTTCAGGACCTCCCTGATTAATGCCGCCACCTTGATTATTTGGCCCATATAAGGTAAAGTTAGCTGTGTTGGTTGAGTTTACTTCAAGAATATAGGTCTGATCGGTGCCTTTTTCAACAATGAGTCTGAAGAAATCGGTTCTGCCATTGCAGTTAATCGTATTGTTAGTGGCTCCTCTGAAAGTCACCTGAACTTCACCATAGTTAATACCTCCATATGTGGTGTTTGTTTGGGTATAATAAGCATTGTTCCAGGGGTCAGGCAGGCCTGTAAACCGGACGGTGCCGTTATTGGTCAGATTGCCATAGAGGTATAATTTATGTACCGGAAAGTCCGTAGGAATTCCACCTGAATTTGGATTGGGATATGTTAATGCAGATGCAAACCTGTTTACCCCAATAGTACAACCGGCACCAACTTCCACATTGCCATAAATGGTCATGTTAATCAGGTTGCTGGAGGGTGAGGAGTTGCCAAAGTTAATAGTCAGGTTGCCTGCAGCATGGTTCTCGAGCGAGAAATAACCATTTATCAAATAGTTCGTAGGGTTTGTATTGTTGTCGATGAAAACAGTGTTGTCCGAAGCAGAATAATTTGAAATGATCAGGTTGTTATAGGTATACTGAACATTGCTGATGCCGATACCGCTTATATCATAATACTCGACCGTACCACCCGTAGGTGAAACAAAATCAGTAAAGGTTCCATCGGGGAAGGTTCCTGTATTCAGCCGCAATCGGCCCTGTCCAATAACATTACCGAAACTGTGCCCTGTGGTGTTCCCGATATCAAGTACGCCTCCTGCTTCAATGTTGAGGAAGGTTATTGTTTTATTGTTGGTGGCAAGATTAACGTTTCTGCCATTCAGAATGACCACCTTATCTATTGAACCGGGGATTGAATTGGATGAATTGATGCGTGTGGTACCTGACGGATCAAGCGTCCAGGTTTCCCAGTTGTCCCAGTCACCGCTCAGGTAGGAATACCAGGTAATGGCAGGAGCAGTTACTCCGGCTGTCCAGTAACCTGTGAATGAACCTGTGCTTCCTGTAGATATTTCATTGGTGGTAGTATTGATACTTGCTGTTGCGGGGTTCTCCCAACCTGAGTTACCCAGGTGCCAGACATTATAGGAACCCTCATCACCATTTACTTCTGCTTCATTATAAGTAAAAGTGGCAGTGGCAGAGGTAAGGGTTAGTCCTGTGGTAGTTACTTCCCATATTTTGGCCAATGAATTGGCTCCGGATGCCGATAAGGTCTTTACTCCCAGTGATCCGTTTAGGGTTCCGGCTATTGCTGATATCGTTAAATGCGAATTGTAATCCGAACTGCCAACCGGATAGGTAATTTGAAAGTGCCCTGCTATAGTGCCTGAGCGGTAGAAATACCCGTTGCCCCCGGCAATGATATAGCCATTGGCCTGGGAAGCACCGTTGATCGTGGCGGTTGGAGGTAAGGTGAGATCATAGGCTCCGATATCAAAGGTACCACCTGAAAAAGTGAGTGTATTATTAACAGTGGTATTGGGTCCTTGCAGGGTTTTAACGCCGCTGCCTGAAAAAGTCAGATTCCGGTAATTGGCACTGCCAAAAACGGTTTGATTGCCGGAACGGGTGTAGTTTACTGTGCTTAGTACACCGGCTGAATTATTAAATGTACCAATTGCATTGGTTTCACCATTCAGGTTCAATGTATGAGCCAAGGTGGGCATAATAAGGGTTCCGGTACCGCTCAAATTTCCTGAAATCGTAAGTGTTTTGGCATTTGTTCCGCCGAATGTCAATGTGCCATTAATATCGGCATTACCGGCAATAGTTGAAGTACCTGCAACTGTACCCAAATTCAATATGGACCCAGCATTAACAGTTACATCTCCGCTTATTGTAAGTGGCGCAGATGCTGTTTTATTACCACTGGCTGAAGCAACAAGATTTCCATATTCCGGTATGGCAGATATGATCTGATTGGCATTTTGCTGATAAGTAACTGTGCTGTTATTATCAAGATTTATATTTGCAGAAGTATAATTCAAGGGGAATGCAATTGTAATAGCAGTTCCAACCGTTCCATTAGTAGTGTTTCCTATGGTCAAACCAGTTCCAGGAGCCATGGAAAGTTGTCCGGTAGCATTGCCGGTAATCTGATAAATGTCGGAAGCCAATACTGAACTGCCGGTAATTGACAGGTTATTATTTACCGTAATATTTCCCTGTAAGGTTTTTGTATCACTGCTGGCAATAATGAGGTTACCATAAGTAACGGCATTTACTGTCTGATTGGTGCCATAGTATTCAACCGTACTAGTAGTATTAAAGTTGTAGTTGGCGTAGTTAACTGGCAATGAATTTGTTCCTGCAACTCGTAATGTAGCACCCGCTGCAATGCCTATGGTACCACCGTTTGCTGTTCTATTTGCAGTAAAAATGCTTAAATCAAAAGTTCCCCCACTTAAGGTAAGATTTCCGCTGTTAATGCTAATGTTACGTGCAAGTGTAAGCGTACCTGCGGTATGTGTTACATTATAAAATTCAATAGTGCCTGTGCCGGATATGGTCTGAGACGAGCCATTGAATGTAGCATTGCAGAATGTGTTGTTGTCGAGTCTTAGGTCTAATGTTCCATTAACTGTAAGGTTTCCGCCAATAAGTAACTCATGTGTGACAGTATTATTGTTAATTGTGACATTGGCATTGGATGCTACAGTAAAATCCCCATCAATGGTTAATGTCCTAACCGTAGTACTATTACCAATCACCAATGATCCGCTGGTTCCCTGTCCAACAATAAGAGCTCCAATTTCATTTGCAGGAGATATATTTAAAGTGACATTTGTATTATTATTTATAGTTACAGTCCCGGTTCCGGTATTTTGCCCTGGATACGTTGTTGAAGTTGCCCCCGCCCAGGTTCCTGAAATTTCGCAGCGCTGCCAGTTGGCTGTTGTTGTCCAGCTCCATGTTCCTGTAGCATTTGTTCGATAATCACCAACCGACTGGCTCCAAAGGTTTGATGTAATGAATAGATTAACCAATATGGCAAATAATAGCTTAAAGATCTTCATTTGCAATGAAGTTAGTGTTAAGGGGCAAGAATTTAGATCTGCGTCATATGCGATTGAATGAATCATGGGTTTATATAGTATAATGGGTACATTTGCCATCCGGATGTTGTGGCCCAGAAGAAGTGAATAATTCGTTAAAATTTAATATCTTATCAATCATACTGTTTGGCATTACTATTCCTAACTTCCATTTTGTAACGTACAATTAATTTGCAGGTTACAAATGTTTGATTAAAAAGCAGATAAATTTGATAAATAAAGAAACACCAGATGAGGAACCTTTCTGGTTTTTATTAACAATGAGTGCGGTTTTGGGAGATACTAATAATAAAAATCCTCTGGTCGGCTATTTTAATCATTCCACTGGTTGTGGATATGATATTGCGGTCCGGTTACAGGCAGCCGGTTAATGGTCACATCCCATTCCAGGGTCGAAGCGCATCCGGTAGATGGATTGAAATTCACTGTCGTAGTAACAGTTCTTATCATTTCAGTATCATTGATATAGGGGCCAATGAAAATTTCAGAGTTGGTTTTCCAGTTGATGGTAATACTATTCGTGTTACTTGCTCCCTGTATGGTTCCAACATTGTCTTCAATGCTCCATGAATAGGTCCATGCCGTATTGTCTGTTACAGAAAACACCTCACCTGTATTTCCGGCACATGTAGTGGTGTTTCCCGAAATGATAGAAGCAGCAGGCGAGGCATTGACTGTTACCTCAAGTGTTGAAGCTGCGCCACTTCCGCAGGCATTTAATCCGTGAACAGAAATAACGGTTGGCCCTGAATTGGGAAAAGAAAGTGTTATGTTATTGGTGGTGCTGGTTCCTGTTGCTCCATTATTGGCGCTCCATACATAACTTGTGGCATTGCCAATTGCAGGTACCGTATAAGTTTCACTAGAACCGATACATACATTTTGTTCTCCTGAAATCACTCCGGCACTGGCCGGTAATGGATTAGTAAGTATTTCAAAAGAATCCACATCAAAACAGTAGCCTTTATATACGCTTACCTTATACCACCCTGCCACAACACCTGAAATGTCTTCACTGGTTAGACCATTGCTCCAGGAATATACAGGCGGAGGATTCACTACTCCGGTTACGGTTATATTAATTGCTCCATCTGCTACTCCCTCGCATGAAGCATTTGTAATAGCGGAACCTGTGATAGAAAGATTGCATATCGAATCGATGATATCTTCAAAAAAGTCAAAAATAGGGTCATCTACAATATCTTCTTCATCACCGTATTGATCAGGTGGTAAAGGAGTGTTGCTCCATGTAGGTGTATCATCAAAAAGATACAATTCTCCACCATTGTCAGTAATGTCTCCCTGAGCACCAACCTTATTAAAATTTCCAGTTACAATAAAGTATCCTCCCAAACCCAAATCAACTTTATTTTTTGCTGAAAAATCACCTATTACGATTAGAACACCTTTTGTGCTAATCGTTAAACTCTCATCATTGTCAAGAGAAAGATTGCCATAGATGAT
>CAYVBH010000137.1:0-4678 GCA_964449015.1 uncultured Bacteroidales bacterium | reverse complement strand
TGTCATTAATAACTAAACTATCAGGAGGATTGAAAGTTGATGTACCTCCCGGACTTCCCCAAACAGTATAATCATTGATGATTACCTGACTTTTAGCCTGAATTAAAGCCAGTAAGAATACAAACAAAACAAGTAATTTTCTCATACTGTATGGTAATTCATTACATTAATGATAACAAACCATCAGATGGGCATTTTGGGTCTTGGGTTGACTTGTACTCTAAATTACTCAAATTATCAATAACTTGTACGAAAATAACAAAACAAGGTTTTGCGTATTGATTCTTTTAGTATAGTCACAAAAGCCTTTAGGTCACAAAACTAAAACCTTACCGTCATCCTCAGATTCAACAACCTTCCCGTTAAGTAATTGGGTATGGCAAACATATTGGGAAAACCAGCCTGGTTGCTCACGGTGCGGATCCATTGGTAGGAGGCCTGGTTATTGAAACCAAAGAGATTAAAAACTTCCAGGCTGAACCAGAGATCCTTCAAATACTTGTGGGTATGTATGTTGCCCTGCCTGTCGGTGAAAAGCGATTTGGAAAGTCCGATGTCAATGCGCCGGTAGGCCTTCAGGTGGTAGTAATCTTCAGGGTTGTCATATTCCGTGGAATTGTAGGGTAACCTGCTGCCGTAAAACAGATTCAGGTGAACCCGGAAGGAAGGGTTGTTGGGGAAATAGTCCTGGAAGAATAACCCGAAATTGACCAGCTGATCGGTAGCACGGGGATATTGTCCGTATGCATCACCTTCCCGGTCTTCACGGGTTTGCAGGAACGACAGCGTAGCCCAGGATTCGGCATCTTCAACAAACTCACCGTTGATCTTGAACTCGATGCCGGTGGCATACCCGCTGGCTGTGTATTGGGGAAGATACTGAATATCCACATCATCAATTACGTATGGGATCAGGTGGTCAAGTTTTTTGTAATAGGCCTCGGCACTCAGTCTGAAAGGTCTTTCCCACATACGGAAGTCAAGTGCTGATCCCACCACGAAATGAATGGACCGCTGGGCTTTGATCTCTTTGTGAAGTTTGCCTTCGGGGTCACTCATTTCCTTGTAAAATGGTGGCTGATGATACCATCCCAGTGCCGCATGAAATGAGAACTTTTTGTCCCATGCTGGAATGAGGTGAATTCCGAATCGCGGACTGACAACCAATTGCTCATTGGTGGTGAGGTAATTGAACCGCAACCCGGCATTCAGCATAAGGCTGGTGGAACCTACGGTAAAATTGGAAGTATTCTGAAGAAAACCGGTATAACGCCAGGAGGTCAGATGATTCCCGGCTTTGGTGAAGCGCTGCATCCTGATCTCACTATCGGAATACGGAATTGAAAAACCGGCAGAATCAATCATTTCCCATTCCCTGATCCGGTCGGTAAAATCCTCCTGCTGACTGCCGATGCCCCAGTTCAGGTTATGGTTTTTCCAACGGTAAGCTCCTTTGTGAGACAAACTGAATATGTTGGCATCCAGGTAATTTCGTGCATGAGTCATATTGCCACCGTACCCGATATTCAGGATGCTGTCTTTTGATGTTTCGGAACCGGCCGTGTTGTCAAGCAGGTCAATAGAATATTGTCCTAGGATATCGTAGGTAATTGCCTCATAGGTATTGAATCCCGAAGCAATGAATTTGAGAGTAAGCCTTTCTGAAGGGTGATAATCCAACGCAAGCGCTCCAAGCAGTGTGCTGAAACGATCCCTTTCCTGTCCTTCGTAATACACCTTGAAATCGAAGGTTTGCTGGTAGGTTCCGAAGGAAGTCTTTCTTGATTGCGGGATCAAATCATAGGAATTCCGGGCCATGTTACCCAGAAAAGTGATCTCCAGGTTGGTGCCGGCATCATAGGTGAGAAAGGTCTGCAGGTCAAAGAAATTAGGGTTGTATTCTCCTTTGGTTTGCATGGTTTTCAGCAGGTATTGGTTCGATTTATACCGGACGCCGGTAATGTGGGTGAATTTTCCTTTGAGCGCATTGCCTTCGATATGCGCAGAGCCGCCCAGCAGACTTGCCGAAGCACTTCCGCCAAATTCCGTCGGCCTTTTGTAGCGGATATCAAGCACTGAGGACATTTTATCGCCATAGCGGGCATCGAAACCGCCTGCGGCAAACTGGATGGAGGAGATGAGTGCCGAATTGATAAAACTGAGACCTTCCTGCTGCCCGGCTTTCACCAGCATGGGCCTGTATATTTCCACATCATTCACATAAACCAGGTTCTCGTCGAAATTGCCGCCGCGCACCGAGTATTGGGAACTCATCTCATTTCGCGTTGAAGCGCCCAGCGAAGATAATATCGATTCAATATTTCCCGAAGGCAGCGGAATGCGGTCGGCTGCTTTCAGGTCGATCTGCTGAAGCGCCTCGGCCCGGTCGTACCAGCTTTCAACTACAACTTCTTTTATGGCTTCCGGTGATGGTTTCAAACTGCATCGGATGGTGGTTGTTTCACCCGGCGCCACAGCCACTTCAACAGTGTCTTTCAGATATCCGATAT
Organism: uncultured Bacteroidales bacterium; assembly: GCA_964449015.1. Classification (GTDB taxonomy): domain Bacteria; phylum Bacteroidota; class Bacteroidia; order Bacteroidales; family UBA10428; genus UBA5072. The sequence continues at coordinate 2,168 of CAYVBH010000137.1, read as the reverse complement.
ATGATATTTCGAATGATTTCTTCCCGGCTTGAGGAAACGATAGCTGAAAATATCCGTTTGCATCGGCCTGAATTCCTTTTCCGGTGGCAAGTTCAATGACAGTAGCACCGGGTAATGATTCTCTGTTTTCCCCGGTTATGTATCCCTTTAATGTAGCCGGTTGTTGTGAAAATAGTAATGAAGCATACCAAAACAATAACATAACGCTAACCAGTGCCTGCTTCATTACTTTTTTTTATTGCTTTTCTATTCTGTTTTCTTCTGTCTTAGATCTTAGATCTTAGATCTTGGATCTTCCTTCTTCCTCGTCCCTTGTCACTCGTCTCTTAAATCTTGGATCTTAGATCTTGGCTCTTGGCTCTATTCAATCCTTCCTCTTAAAATCCCCCCGCTTCAAGGCCTTGAAAAATTTTGCCCATGCAAAGGGATTTAATATTTGATATGACGGAATACCGCCCTGGATGAACGTTTGCTCATATTGCTGCTGCATCACGTACCGGAAATTTTCACGCGCGCTGGGCTCATGATCCATGATGATCTGGGTGCGGATCAGTGCAATATTCCTGCGGGCAATTTCCATATCATCAGTAGGAAGTTTCAGGTTTACAAAAGCATCCTTAAACTCTTCGTATGACTTCCAGGGGTAAATCTTTGCTTCTCCGATAGCTAACGTATCTACAGTGAGAATAATTTCCATGGTCAGAAATTTGGATGGCAGGTTTTCAGGTATAACCATGTATTTTCGTTTGTAACCAACCGACGAAATCAGCACCGAATCAGATTCTTCAACCACCAGGGAAAAATTGCCGTAAGTGTTGGTGATGGCACCCCGATAATTATTCAAAACCAGAATGTGGGCAAATGCCATGGGACGCAGGTACTCATCCATGATGGTTCCGGAAAACTGCACGAGTTTTTTTTCCTGAGCCTGAAGCGGATTGATCAAGGATAAGAAAAAAAATACCGGCAGGAAAAAATACTTCATGTATAATCTTTAGGTAATTGCACGTTTGAGACGCATACTCATGCCGTCAAAAATAAGTAAAATAAAAAAAATTAGCTAATTTTATCAATAAGTTGATCATCCTATAAACCCAAAACCATGTTCAAGGAGAGAGACATTAAACAGCTCAGGGAGAAAGGCATTGACCTCAAGGCAGCTGAACAGCAAATAGGGTTTCTGAAGAAGGGATTCCCTTTTATGAGGCTTGCCAAAGCCGCAACTATCGGGCAGGGAATAAAAAAGCTTACGGATAAACAACTCAAAGAGTTTACCGATACCTATGACGCATCTCAGAAACTAAGCCGGGTTAAATTTGTCCCGGCATCCGGGGCGGCCACACGCATGTTCAAAGCCCTGTTCGAATTTGATGAATTGTTCAGGCAGTCGAATTATGATCCGAAAATATTGTCGCGGGATGCCTATGTGCATGTAAAGGAGTGTTTTGACCGCATATATGATTTTGCGTTTTATCCGGAACTTGAAAAGACTGTAACCAAAGCAGGAACTTCACTGAAGGAAGCGATGGCAGGAAAGAACTATCATATTGTGGTATCTTCACTTTTAGGTGCTGATGGAATGAATTACGGCAACCTGCCCAAAGGGCTGCTTACCTTTCACAGGTATGACGGTCATTCCCGCACAGCCGTTGAAGAACACCTGGTTGAAGGTTCAGGTTACATTACCGGAAATGGTTCGGATGTGCACATTCATCTTACCGTTTCCCCGGAGCACAAGCCGGCCTTTGAAAACCTGATGAAGAAAGTCAGGAAAAATTTCGAGGATAAGCTGAAAGTCAAATTTGATGTTTCCTATTCTGTTCAGAAACCCTCTACAGATACGCTGGCCATTGATGATAAAAATGAGCCTTTCAGAGAAACAAACGGTTCGCTTCATTTCCGGCCCGGGGGACATGGCGCCCTGCTTGAAAACCTGAATGATATTGATGCAGATATTGTTTTTATAAAAAATATTGACAACGTCACGCACGATAAAAATAAAAAGGATACGATCATCTATAAAAAAGCTCTCGGGGGACTGCTGATCCAATATCAAGAGAAAATTCACAATTACCTACATCAGCTTGAAAAACCGGCTAAAATCACTCCCGATTTGATCAAAGAGATTGCTGCGTTTTTGAGTGATGAACTGGGCACGGCAGTTAATT
>CAYVBH010000136.1:0-10349 GCA_964449015.1 uncultured Bacteroidales bacterium | reverse complement strand
TCACCGTAAGCCGCTGGCATCGCATCAGAACGATCTTCTTCTGTTTCACCGGATGTCTTACTTTTGCCATGTTGGCTGGTTTTGTACTCAGCCAGGTTTTTGATTCCCATGAAACCAGGGTTCTTGAAAAGCAGGTAGCCTATCTGCAAAACCAAATGAAGTTTATCTGGAATAAGGGCAGTGAGATCAGCGCTTCACTCACTAAAGACATCTTTGTTAAAGACAACCAATACCGCATGATCCTTCAGATCGACACCATTTCCTATTCATACCGGCTTGCCGGAACGGGTGGATCGGCATTGGACAACGAACTGGCAGCAAAAAATGATCTGAGTTACCAGATTGACAACCTGATTGACAATCTCAACCGCCAGTTGAGAACCCAGTCGGGTTCATTTCATACCCTATATAATAAAGCATTGGAACATTCCAGGGAACAAACCCATATTCCGGCCATATTACCGATTTCTGAAACCGACCTGATCATGGTGAGTTCCGATTTTGGAATACGCAATGATCCTTTTCATTTCTTTGAAAGAATCCATAACGGCCTTGATTTTGTTGCTTCTCCGGGCAAAAAAGTCTATGCCACCGGAGACGGTACTGTAACCTTTACAAAACATTCACGTACAGGATATGGGAACGAAATTGTTATCGACCACAAATTCGGATTCGCCTCGAGATATGCTCATCTTGAATCCATCATAGTAAAGGATGGAGAACCTATCAAAAGAGGACAGACAATCGGAACTGTGGGAGAAACAGGAAGGGCAACAGGGCCACATTTGCATTATGAAGTTCTTTACAATCATAAACCTGTGAATCCTGCCTATTATTTCGATACCAGCTTAACCAACGAAGAATACGCTGAAATTTTACAAAGAGCTAGTAAAGAGAATAATTGACGACTACAAAATACTTTCATCAATGGGCAAGATCAAGTATAAATTCAATCCGGAATCACTCAGCTATTACAAGATTGAATCTTCCTTCCGGCAAAAAGCACTGAAGGTGCTGGCATATTTTTTTGTTTTCGCGGTAAATGCCACCATCGGGTATTTCATTTACTCCGCCACCTTTGATTCTCCTAAGGAAAAAGGACTTAAAAGACAGATCAGTGAAATGAACCTGAATATCGAACTGTTTAACAAAGAGCTCGATAATATTGAAACTGTTATGGGCGATATCCAACAGCGCGATGATAACATTTACAGAACCATCTTTGAGGCTGAACCACTGAATTACACTGTTAGAGAAGCAGGTTTCGGGGGTTCTTTCAGATACAAAGATCTGGAAAATCTGGATAATGCCAAGATGGTAATCAATACTGCCAAACGTCTGGATGTTATCAAAAGTAAGCTGGTGATCCAGTCAAAATCCTATGACGAGCTGATGAAAATGGCCATCAATAAAGAAAAAATGAATGCCTGTACACCAAGCATCCAGCCGATTTCCAATAAAAACCTCGAACGTACCGCATCAGGATGGGGATACCGGATTCACCCAATCTATAAAATCAGGAAATTTCATTACGGAATTGATTTTACAGCTCCCACAAATACAGAAATTTATTCCACGGGTGATGGTACCATTGAAAAAGTGGAATCATCACACCGGGGCTATGGAAATTCCATTATTGTTAACCATGGCTATGGTTTAAAAACGCTCTATGCTCACATGGATAAATTCAATGTAAAACAGGGTCAGAAGGTAAAAAGAGGCCAGGTAATTGGATTTGTAGGAAACACGGGAACCTCAACTGCACCCCACTTGCATTATGAAGTAATTCACAAGGGAGAAAAAGTAAACCCGATCAACTATTTCTTTAATGACCTCACTGCAAATGAATTCGACCGCATGATCGAACTTTCCATGAGGCCGGGACAATCATTTGATTAATGGAAGAAGCTATTGGCTGTTGGCTGTAAGCCATTAGCCTTTAGCAATTAGCCTTTGGTTTTTAATAAAGCCAAAGGCTAATTTTTTTGTTGTCTGAAGCTAATGCCTGCCGCCCGGCAGGCAGGGCCAACAGCTAATGGCCAATGGCTAATAGCATTTTTCTAAACTATTCGTTTAACTGCAAATATTTTTCTATCTTAGGCTGTTCATTTTAACCCTGCTGTATGCCCTACAAAGAAAAAAAGGTTGAGAAGCTTTACTATTCCATAGGCGAAGTCGCCGGTATGTTTAAGGTGAATGCATCGCTGATCCGCTTCTGGGAAAAAGAATTCGACATCATCAAACCCAAAAAGAACAAAAAGGGAAACCGCTTCTTTACCCAACAGGATATTGATAACATTCAACTCATTTACCATTTGGTAAAAGAAAGGGGGCTTACCCTGAGCGGTGCTAAAAAGAAGCTGAAAGAAAACAGGGAAGATACGAATAACAATTACGAAGTAATAAAAACCCTTACCCAGATCAGGGCCATGCTGCTGGAGATTAAGGAATCGTTTTAGCAGGAGCGGTGCTTCGACTCCGCCGGCAGGCAGGCAGGCTCAGCATACAATTGGCACGAGCAGTGGAGCAGGAGCATGGGCATTGAGACAAAAAAGCCAACCGGGAATAATGAAGCTTAAGGAAATTGTATCTGCATTTGAATCGTTTGCACCACTGGCATACCAGGAGAAATACGACAATTCGGGTTTGGCCGTTGGTGATCCGGACATGGAGGTAAGCGCAGCACTTTTATGCATTGATGTTACCGTTGAGGTTGTGGAAGAGGCAATAAGCCTGGGGGTTAACCTGGTTATTTCGCACCATCCCGTGATTTTTAAACCGCTGAGTAAACTCACCGGAAGCAGTCCGGTTGAAAGAATTGTTCTGCTTGCCGTCAGCAACAACATTGCACTCTACAGTGCACATACCAACCTTGATAATGTACTTCTCGGGGTGAATCATAAAATTTGCAGCAAGCTCGGCCTGGCTGAACCTGCAATTCTTGCACCGCTTCAGCAGGCCCTTAAAAAACTGGTGACCTTTGTGCCCGATCAACATGCCGACGAGTTAAGAAATGCACTGTTTGATGCAGGCGCCGGTCATATTGGAAACTACGATTCATGCAGCTTCAACCATAACGGAACGGGCACCTTCCGTGCCCTGGAAGGAGCAAATCCCTATGTTGGTGAGGCGGGAAAACTTCACAGGGAAAACGAAACCCGAATTGAAACCATATTCCCTTCGGCACATCAAAAAGCTGTCATCCAGGCACTCATAAAATCCCATCCCTATGAAGAACCGGCCTATGATATTTTTCCGGTTGATAACACCTTTCATCTGGCAGGTTCGGGCATGATGGGAAAATTGGCCCAACCTGTGAATGAAACCGGTTTTTTGGAAGAGGTGAAAACGATCTTTAATTGCCGATACCTGAGGCACAGTAAGTTACTAAACAAGCCGGTGAGCAAAGTTGCTGTCTGCGGGGGAAGCGGCTCATTCTTAATTTCAGCAGCCATAGCGGCTGGTGCCGATGTTTTTATAACCGGTGATATAAAGTACCACGAGTTTTTTAATGCGGAAGATCGTATCCTGGTTGCTGATATCGGGCATTATGAAAGTGAACAATTTACTATTGAAATATTTTATGATATTCTTATAAAAAAAATACCTAATTTTGCAATCCGTTTTTCAAGCATTAAAACCAATCCGATTTATTACATATAGGTATGGCAAAAGTAAAACATGTGGCTGAAGTAGCTGAACTAACCATTGAAGAAAAACTCAGAGCTTTATACAAACTTCAGGTAATCAACTCTGAAATTGATAAAATCAGGACACTGCGCGGTGAACTGCCGCTGGAAGTTCAGGACCTGGAAGACGAGATAGCCGGTCTTGAAACCCGAATTGAAAAGTTGCAGGAAGAGATCAAGAGCTTTGAGTCGGCCGTCAACGGCAAAAAGAACGACATGACCAATTCCAATGCACTGATAAAAAAATACGAAGAACAACAAAATAATGTGCGCAACAACAGGGAATTCGATTCCTTATCGAAAGAAATAGAATATCAGACCCTGGAAATTGAACTGAGTGAAAAACGAATCAGGGAATTTACTGCACAGGCAAAGGAAAAAGCCGAGTACATCGAAGAATCCCAGAAAGTACTTGAAGAACGCAAAAAAGATCTTCAGCTGAAAAAATCGGAGTTGGAGGACATCACTTCGGATACGCAGAAAGAAGAAGAACAACTGCTGAAAAAGCGGGGTGAATATGAACTGATTATTGAAGAGCGACTCCTGACAGCATATAAGAAAATCAGAAAAAATGCACGCAATGGCTTGGCCGTTGTTTCTGTTGAGCGCGATGCCTGCGGTGGTTGTTTTAACCAGATTCCTCCTCAAAGACAGCTGGATATCCGGTCACGCAAGAAAATCATTGTGTGTGAATACTGCGGCCGTATCCTGGTTGATTTCGACCTGGTAGAAGAAGAAAAGTAGATTTCGTTATTTATATAACTATTTTATTATCTTTGTTTACCATAAAGGTAACATATGGTTAAATGGTATTTAATCGCATTTGCCGTCCTGTTATTCAATATTCCATTGTCTGCACAACAATGGAAACTGAAAAGAATGGAAGGCGTTTTTGGAATAGGGACCACCAATGTTTACAGTGATCTTGGCGGTGCACCCAATGCTACAAGCCTGCTGTTTATCAAGGATATTACTTTCCGCAGCACGCGGCCTTCCGCCTATCTTGGCCTGCGATACCGCATCAGCCCCAGAACTTCAGTTAAAACCTCTCTGATATACGGATACAGTAAAACAGAAGACTATGACGGTTCGCGAAATGAAGCCCGTGGTTTTAGTTCTGTAACACAACTTGTCGAATTTTCAGGACATTACGAATACTATCTCCTTCCCGAGTTGCGCTTGTTGCGTTCTGCTGCCGTTTTCAACAGGCGTGGAATGGTTAACGATTATTCCCTGTTGGGCTTTTACGTTTTTGCCGGCCTGGGTGCCACCATGTACTGGCCCGAACTTAAAGTAGAACCCAGGGAATTTGACGAGTACAAGAACAACTTGGGCATTACGGCTGCCATTCCGGTTGGTGCCGGACTCAAATTTATTCTCAGCGATAAATGGATTCTGGGTTATGAAATTGGCTACCGCCAGTCAATGACCGACTTTATGGATGGCATCAAAACTCCCTGGTCCAAGCGTTGGGACGGATACTGGATTTCCACCTTAAACCTCAGCTACCGGATTCCCACATCCCGCCGTGGATTGCCTTTGTTCCTGGATAAGCAATGGAAAAGGGCAAGATTCTAAAGTTACCGTTTCCTTCACTTTTGCATTTTTCAGTTTTTTTTAAGATTAATTGTGATTTCAGGCGCTAAAATTCCATTACTTTGCGTTTATTTCCCATATCACTGTTAATCAAAAATAAACGTATGCGTTACTTTGTAAGTATAATTCTCATGCTGGCATCCGGCATGACAATTGCCCAACCTAATGCCAATTTTGGCGTTTTCGCGGGAACCGCCTACTATATGGGAGATATCAATCCAAGCAGGCACTTCTACCGGCCCAAAATTTCTTACGGCGTACTTTACCGGTTTAATATCAATACCCGTTATGCCTTAAGAGCCAATGCCTATGTTGCTGATCTTTCGGGCAACGACCTGGATTTTCCGGAAAGACTGCATCCCGACCGTCCCTTCAATCCGGCCAGATTCAGCACATCCTTGCTTGACCTTGCGCTTCAGCTGGAATTCAACTTCCTGCCCTACACACCTACCGTTGGGAAATGGGCTTATACACCTTATATTTCAACCGGAATAGCCGGAGACTTCGTCATGGGCTCAACAGTTGATGCCCAAAACCACCTGAGCCTTCCGCTTGGCATTGGACTGAAAGTGAACCTCACCTCGCGCATAAGTGCGGGGGCCGAATGGAGCTTCCGTAAGACATTTTATGACGGAGTCGACGGGTTGAAGAATCCCTCGGGAAAAAATTCCCCGATTCATAATAATGACTGGTATTCTTTCGCAGGTATTTTTATTACGTTTAAGTTTTTTAATTTTGTGGCCGATTGTCCGGCCTATAATTGATCAGATGAGCATTACACTGAAGGAGAAAATTGACAGAAACAGGCTTCCAGAGCACATTGCCATTATAATGGATGGGAATGGCAGGTGGGCGGAGAAACGCGGTAACCAGCGGATTTTCGGCCATAAAAATGCTGTTGCTGCTGTTCGTGATACCGTGGAGGCATCAGCCGAACTGGGCATCAATTACCTCACACTGTATGCTTTCTCCACTGAAAACTGGAAGCGACCCAAAACCGAAGTGGATGCGCTCATGTCGCTGCTGGTATCAACTATAAGTGCAGAAACGAAAACCTTGATCGAGAACAACATCAGGTTGTTAAAAATTGGTAATACCGAAAGTCTTCCTGCAAATGTTCAAAGTCAGCTAAATAAAACCATTTCCGCCACATCAGGAAACTCGGGTCTGAACCTGGTGTTGGCCCTAAGCTATGGCTCACGATGGGAAATTGTGAATGCCGTTAACAAAATTGCGTCTGATATCAGAAATGAGAAGATATCTGCCGGACAAATAGATGAGACCTTGTTTGAAAAATACCTGGACACATGCGGTTTACCTGATCCTGAACTGGTAATCAGAACCAGCGGTGAGTTCAGAATCAGCAATTTTCTTTTATGGCAAATTGCTTATACCGAGCTTTACTTCACTCCCACACTCTGGCCTGATTTCCGTCGCGAACACCTGTATGAAGCAATTGTCAGTTTTCAGAATCGTGAAAGGCGTTTCGGAAAGACTACGGACCAGATTAAAAAAAATATCAATGTAAATAGCTGATCTCGCATGAAAAATATCCTGTTGCCTTTTTTACTGCTATTACTCACCACTTCACTTGCCGGACAACCGGCAGATAATGTTCAGGTTACCGAATACATGGATTATGAAAGACCCAGAGATCTTACCATCGTAGAGATTGAAGTAACTGGTGTCAAGTTTCTGCAAACCAATTACCTGGTCAATATATCAGGATTGTCCATCGGACAGGATATTACCATACCCGGTGAAGACATTACCAATGCCATTGAAAAATTCTGGGATCTGGGTCTTTTTGCTGATGTCCGGATTATTGCTCAAAAAATTGAAGGCAGGGCAGTCTTTCTTGAAATTCAGCTTACCGAACAACCCCGCCTGAATAAAAAGACCATTCATGGTCTGAACAAGAACGACACAAAAGATGTTGACGAAAAAATCAAGTTGCAGGCCGGAGGCCAGATAACCGAAAATGTGCTCAACAACACCACTACCATCATCAAAAAACATTTCGTCGACAAAGGCTTTTTTAAATGTGATGTTCGTATTGTTCAGAAAGCCGATACGTCCATGGGAAACAGGGTTTTCCTGGACATTTTTGTAGATAAGGGGAAAAGGGTAAAAATCTCTGATATCGATTTCGTGGGTAATGAGGTTTATTCGGATTCCCGGTTGCGCAGAACCATGAAAAAGACCAAGCAAAAAAGCATCAATATTTTCAAAAGTTCCAAATACATTGACGCGCAATACAAGGAAGACAAAATGAAATTCCTCGAATTCTACAATAAGAACGGGTACCGCGATGCAAAAATCCTGGGAGAAAAACTCCTGGATCTGAATAAGAAAAGAATTGGCCTTGAACTGACTATTGAAGAGGGCATTCAATACTATATCCGAAGTATAACCTGGGTGGGCAATACCAAGCATCCGTCCGACGCACTTGTTCGTGTTCTCGGGATGAAAAAGGGAGATATCTATGATCAATCCTTTATGAATAAACGACTGTTTGAGGAAGACGATGCCGTTCATTCGCAATACATGGATGAAGGTTACCTGTTCTCAACAGTTACTCCCGTTGAGGCAAATATTGAAGGTGACTCCATTGATTTGGAAATCAGGATATCCGAAGGCGATCCTGCCCATATCAACAAAATTATCATCAAGGGAAATACCAAAACCAACGAGCACGTGATCAGGCGTGAGGTCCGCACGATTCCCGGCGACCTTTTCAGCAGAACCCTGTTACTCAGGTCAGTCAGAGAGTTAGCTGCTATGGGGCATTTCAACCCGGAAACCCTGGTACCCAACTTTCAACCGAATCCTGCTGACGGAACAGTTGACATAGAATATTCTGTTGAGGAAAGATCCAACGACCAGCTTGAAGTATCCGGCGGCTGGGGCGGTTACGGCTTCGTGGGTACTATCGGACTTCGGTTTTCCAATTTCTCGGCTCGCAATATACTCAATCTGAAAGAATGGAGGCCGGTTCCAACCGGAGACGGACAGACTGTATCGGTCAGGGCACAGTCAAACGGCAAGTATTACCAATCATACAACCTGTCATTTGTTGAGCCCTGGTTCGGCGGCAAAAAGCCCAACAGCTTTTCCCTTTCATTCTTTTACCAGATAACCAAACCTTACAGAAATTGGGGAGATAGTCGTTCCGACGGGCATTTTAAAGTTCTGGGAGCTTCAGTGGGACTTGGCAAAAGACTCCTCTGGCCCGATGATTTCTTTGTGTTGTACAGTGAATTGGGCTACCAACGATACAGCTTAAAGAACTGGGGGAGAAGTTTTGTCATCGATGATGGTTATTCTCAGGTGATCGACCTGAACCTGACACTTTCTCGCAGCTCTCAGGACCAGATGATCTACCCCAGAAAAGGTTCCTCATTCTCACTTTCCGCCCAGTTAACACCACCTTACTCACTTTTCAGGGAGAAGAATTTCTGGAAAATGACTACAGCCGAAGAAATGACCATCCGGTCAAACATCGCTAACCAGAATATTGGTTTGACTTCCGAAGCAATTGAAGAACTGGGTAACACCGAAATTCTTGACCGTGAAAACAGCGTGAAATTCAAATTCATAGAATACCACAAATGGACTTTCAAAGGTGCCTGGTATACAAGTTTGTACGACAAATTGGTGCTTTCTGCCAAATCTGAGTTCGGTTACCTGGGTTATTACAATGAATCGGTGGGTGTGTCGCCTTTTGAGAAATTCGATGTCGGAGGAAGCGGCATGATGGGCTATAACCTCTACGGAACAGACATTATCGCCCTGCGTGGTTACCCCGACGGATCACTTACTCCCACCACTTTAAAAGAGGGCTCGAATTATTACATCGATGACGGTAACATGTACGTGAAATATACCATGGAACTACGCTATCCCTTCTCACTGAACCCTTCAGCCACCATATTTGGATTGGTTTTCGCCGAAGGCGGAAATGCCTGGTCTGAATTTAAACAGTTTAATCCCTTCGGCATCAAAAGATCCCTGGGTGTGGGTCTTCGTGCATTCCTACCCATGTTTGGCATGCTGGGAATCGACTGGGGTTGGGGATTCGACCTTCCCAACAAAGGGTTTTCTCCCGACGAACAAAGACGCGGATATCATGGTCCTGAATTCCATTTTACCATGGGTCAGCAGTTCTGATTTTTTTGGTATTGATTTTGATAGAACTAAATTGTATTTTTCAGAAACCAAAATTTAAAAACACTGCTATGAAGAAATTACTTGTTATGCTGGCCGTTTTAATGTTGCCCTTCGGGCTGGCTATGGCTCAGAAATACGCCTTTGTAGATACCGAATACATCCTGAACAACATTCCCAATTATAAGGCAGCACAGGATCAGCTTGATAAAATATCCCAGGAATGGCAAAAGGAAGTAGAATCGAAATATGCCGAAATTGAGAAGATGTACAAGGACTATCAGGCCGAAAGAGTACTTCTGGCTGAAGACATGCGCCGGCAGCGTGAAGAAACCATTGTAACCAAAGAAAAGGAAGTGAAGGAACTTCAGAAAAACTACTTCGGCCAGGATGGTGCCTTATTTAAGAAACGGCAGGAACTGGTTCAGCCCATACAGGACGAGATTTACAAGGCCATCAAGGACCTGGCCACCGAAAGCGGTTACGCCGCTATATTTGATACTTCTAGCGGTCCTACCATGATATATACCAATCCCAGGTATGACATCAGTGATGAGGTGCTTCAAAAATTAGGATATAAGAATTAATTACTTACTTTTGTTTTCTCTAAAAATTTAATTAAAAATGAAAAAATCTTTTGTCATTCTGATACTTACAGGACTCTTTTTGTGTTCCTGGAATTCATTTGCCCAGACCACTCTCAAACTTGGTCACGTAGATAGCCGGCTTGTTTATGCTGCCATGCCTGAAACGGACAGCGCCAAGAAACAGCTCCAACGGGAAGTAGCCTCTATTGAAAAAACCGTGCAAGAACTCGAGGTTGAATTCAATAAAAAGTATGAGGATTATGTAAAACTCACCAATGACCCGAATACAAGCGCACTGATTTTACGTACC